>JBEPWX010000341.1:0-4485 GCA_041642235.1 Mariniphaga sp. | reverse complement strand
GGAAGGAAAGCTGGTAAAAAAAGGGGATTGGATTGCTACCCTTGAAGTGGATAATCTTAATCAACAAATTCAGCAAAATAATGACGAAATGGAAAGGCGTCTTGCTGACTTCAATGATCAAAAAATTGATACAGCCATTGAATTAACCAGGTTCAGGGAAGAACTGAAAGAATTAAAATTCGATTTGGAATACAGGGAACTGGATTTAGAACAATCGAAGTATGAATCTCCGGCCTATCAAAGAAAAATGACGGTTGCATATAATAAAACCCTAAGGCAAATAGAAAAAAAACGACGCGATTATAAACTCCGCAGAATTCACCTTTCAATGAGAACCAAACGGAATGAAGACAGGTATAATTTTTCACTGCACCGCGATTCTCTGCTGCGAAAGGCAGTTGAAGCAGCAACAATAGTCGCTCCAAAAGATGGAATGGTAATGTATGCACGTGCCCGTAACGGCCGGAAAATAAGAGTGGGTAATCATGTTAGTCAATGGAATCCGGCAATTGCGAGTTTGCCCGATCTTTCTACGCTCATTTCGGAGACTTATGTGGAAGAAATACATATCACAAAACTCCAGATTGGCGACAGCGCTACAGTGACAGTAGATGCAATACCAGGACGAAACTATTCAGGTTCAATTTATAAGATTGCGAACATAGGTCAGGAATTGTCTAATTTTGAATCGAAGGTATTTTATGTATTAATAGAAATACACGATTCTGATAATAACCTGAAACCAGCAATGACTTCAAATAATGACATCATTATTCACAGCAAGCAAGACGTATTGACAATTCCAAGGGAATGTCTTTTCGTAGAAAATGGAGAACATTTTGTATATCTAAAGAAATCAGGTAATGTTTATAAACAACTGGTAAATGCAGGAATGGAAAATGAAACAGAAGTAATTATTGAGTCGGGATTGCAGGAAAAAGATAAAATCCTGTATTCACTGCCCGATAAAATTACACAAGTTGAAGAATATGATAGAGTCACAGCGAATCACAAACAATGATCTTATGAAATAACAATTACCATCCTGGAGAATTAACAACTTCTTTGAACAGACAACTCATAAAAAAACGTAGAAAATAAGGAAATCTAAATTTCTACAATTTTTAGTTAAAGAGAACAAAATAATAACAGCATTTTTTACATGACAACTAAAGTATGGTATCAATGTGATTTATATTCACAAATATGCATACCATTAAAATTTTCATTATTTTCAACCAATTTCAGCAGTTTAAAGAAAGTTTGAAATATAAAACCTGTAAAAAATGTATCTGAAATTAGTTTCACTTTTAATTGTTTCTGTATTGTTTTTATCCCCTTCCAATAAATCCGCTCTTCCTAATATTGTTTTCATCCTGGTTGATGATTTAGGATGGGCGGATGTTAGATGTAATAATCCGGAAACCTTTTATGAAACCCCAAATATCGATAAGCTTGCAGAGGATGGGGTACGTTTTACACAGGCTTATTCTGCTCACCCTGTATGCAGTCCTACAAGAGCTGCATTGATGACCGGGAAACACCCAAACCGACTTAATATTACCGACTGGATTCCAGGAAGCAATCCACAAGATAAACCTCTAATCGGTCCGCAAGACAGAAATGAATTGGCTCTTAAAGAAATAACTATTGCAGAAAAATTAAAGAAAAAAGGTTATAAAACGTGTTTCGTTGGAAAATGGCATTTAGGGCACGATGAAGATTTTTGGCCCGAATTTCAAGGATTCGATTTCAATATCGGTGGTTGGGCAGCGGGACAGCCCAGGATAATTCCCAATGTTGCTAATGGATATTATTCTCCATATGGAAATCCACGGTTAAAAGACGGACCGAAAGGGGAATATCTAACGGATAGATTAACAGATGAAAGCATTCAGTTTATTGCAAAAAATAAAAAAAATCCATTTTTCCTGTATCTTTCTTATTACACCGTTCACACACCGATTCAGGCTTCAAAAAAACATATTAAAAAATTTACAGAAAAACAGGAACATCTAACCTCAGGTCTTATTTCCTATAAAAAAGAAGGTGATGGATGGACAAAACTGATACAGGATAATGCAGCTTATGCATCAATGGTTGCTGCAATGGATGAAAATGTTGGACGTATAATAAAAACTTTGGAAAAAAACGGGCTTGATAAAAATACCTGGATCATTTTCACCAGCGATAACGGTGGAAGATCTACCTTATATCATAAAAATGCAGAAACATCGAATATGCCACTGCGTGCCGGTAAAGGTTGGTGTTATGAAGGTGGAATACGGATTCCGTTAATAATTGCAGGACCAGGAGTTAATAGCCCAGGTAGCATCGAAACACAACCCGTAATAAGTATGGACTTTTTTACAACTCTGTTATCCATATCTAAAGTGGACCATGATAGCCATGATGGTCAAAATCTTTTACCTGTTTTAGCCAACCAGGGAAAGCTCCATAGGGATGTACTTTTCTGGCATTACCCTCACTACCACGGCAGTGCATGGAAACCTGGCTCTGCATTAAGAAAAGGTGATTGGAAACTAGTGACTTTTTATGAAGATAACCGGACAGAACTCTATAATTTAAAAAGGGATCCCGGTGAAACAGTTAATGTTGCAGAAGATCATCCCCGGATTACCACTGAATTAAAAGAACAACTTTCCGGTTTATTAAACGAAAGCAATGCCCGGTTTCCACAGCCGAATAAGAACAACCGGTATGAATGAAAAATCTGAACAGAAATGTTTTGAATACTGAGGTTGCCTTTGGATACAATGCATATTACCAGAACGAGACGGGAAAAATAATCGACAGGCTAGAAGCAAATTCTGTTGCAATACCTGAAAAATCCCGAAGGAATGCATGCTTGAATTGAGATGCGGCACCGGTCACTGGACACAATTCTTTACCGCCTTCGGATTTCAGGTTACGGCAGTCGACAATTCAGAGGCCATGCTTGAGATTGCAAAAAAAAAAATTAAAATGCCCGATTTAAATTTGCCGATGCTGGTGAATTACCCTTTCCCGATGAACCAGGTAAAAAAGTAAATTACCAGCCTCTCATAAAAACAGCTGTTACCAACTCAGCCCTTATCCAAAAACAGGAGAATTTTGGGAGAAATTATTAATCTTATCCATCTCATACATGAGAAATACGGTTGAATTTTTCTGACCGGAAATAAAAGGCTAACAAGCTTTCCGGCTCTGTCAGGCTGGCTGCCGCAAGGGAAAAAATCCTTTTCCACTAACCTCCTTTGAGAAATCTGCAAATGGAAAGTAAACCAAAATGAGGGAAGAATGCAGCGTGTGGCATTAATAATGAAATGGAGCTAAATGTGAACCATTTATCCCGATGATTATAATTGCCGGACCAATGATAAGAGATGCCGCTGCCAGTAAGTTTCTGCCCCTGCCTATTTATCGCACTGCTTAAGGGAATCCACGGCTGAAAAGTATCTTATATTGCATTATTTCGTATAAGCAGATAGTTTAAAAGATTAGGAAAGAAATGGGTTTAATCCTTATAATTACAGGAGTATTGTCACTAATGATATTTTTTTTTGGAAATTTTCAGGATGGTGATCAAATGCCAGAGAAATATGAAAATCCAGAAACTGCTGCAGTGAAATTATTTCTTTGTGGCGATGTCATGACCGGACGCGGAATTGATCAGGCTTTACCTAATCCTTTGCCTCCGGTTTTATATGAATCGTGGGTAAAAAATGCCGGGAAGTATCTTTGGCTTGCAGAACAGGCAAACGGAAAAATTAAAACTCCGCTCACCTGGGATTACATTTGGGGAGATGCACTGAAAGTATGGGACTCAGAAAAGCCCGGACTGAAATTAATCAATCTTGAAACCAGCATTACATCCTTCGGAGAACCCTGGCCAGGGAAAGAAATCAATTACCGCATGAGCCCGAAGAACATTCACTTGCTGAAAGCTGCCGGAATTGACCACTGCAGCCTGGCAAACAACCATACCCTGGACTGGGGCCGTCAGGGACTTAAAGAAACCCTTCAGACACTTGAATCTGCAAATATCCGGTATTCCGGGGCAGGAATGAATATTGAAGAAGCTACCAAACCTTCAGCATTTCATTTAAATACAGGCCGTATTCTTGTATTTTCATACGCTACCCCAGGCAGCGGAGTGCCGGAAAGGTGGCAGGCAAAATCACGATTGCCGGGTGTAAACTTTTTATCCGGATTGAGCGATAACGAAATTTCACAGTTAAAAAAAACAATCGGAAAAGTAAAAAAAGAGTACGATGTGGTTGTTTTTTCCATTCACTGGGGTGGGAACTGGGGATATACTGTCCCTGAAGAACATCGCGAATTTGCATATAACCTTTTAGATAACACCGGTGTGGATTTAATATATGGACACTCATCCCACCACCCGATGGGTTTGGAAATTCACAATAATAAACTGATAATTTACGGGGCCGGAGACTTCATCAACGATTACGAAGGAATATC
>JBEPWX010000340.1:0-4499 GCA_041642235.1 Mariniphaga sp. | reverse complement strand
CTGGGTAATCAAGCGGTAAACATAGGTTGGCGAATATTTTACCGAAAGGATTACCAGAAATAATAGAACCAAAACCAACGGGGTTAACACGATTACTTTTATTGCCTTTTTCATTACCGAACAGGCACAGGCTATACCAGCATTTGCGCGTAAATACAGGCTAAGTTGCACCACCTGCCATGCACCTGCCACTCCTGCACTTAAACCTTACGGTGATGAATTTGCAGGAAATGGGTTCAGGCTTGAAGAAGAACAATCGCCACGCTATTACATGGAGACAGGAGACGACAAACTGTCCCTTCTGCGGGAGCTGCCAATTGCTGTCCGATTAGACGGATTTGCAACTTATAATCTTGCAGGAAACGAACGTTTGGATTTTGCTTCTCCGTACATTATAAAATTACTTTCAGGAGGAGAACTATCGGAACGGCTATCCTATTATTTCTATTTTTATTTCAGCGAACGTGGTGAAGTTGCAGGAGTTGAAGATGCTTTCCTGATGTACAATGACCTTTTTGGAATTGATCTGGATGTATATCTGGGGCAATTCCAGGTCTCCGATCCATTATTTAAAAGAGAACTCCGGTTGTCGCTTGAGGATTACGTGCTTTACACCTCCCGAATCGGAACATCGGGTATTGATTTAACATACGACAAAGGAATGATGATTACCATGGGGTTGCCTACAGGAACGGGATTTACACTGGAGGTTGTGAACGGAAATGGACTTGGTGAAGCCCACCGTCGCGTGTTCGACAATGACAAATACAAAAATGTTCTTGGGAAAATTTCTCAGGATATCGGGGAAATTCTCACAGCCGGAGTTTTCATATATACCGGAAAGGAAAACATAATTCATAATTCTGTTTTGGGCAGAACAAATAGCGTATTAATGTGGGGACCCGATATTACATTTGCCCCCAACGAACAATGGACCCTCAATGCCCAATATCTGCGCCGGGACGATTCGGTCGTATATCCTGATATGGAAAGTACTGATGCAATGAATGATTTGATTACAGAAGGAGGCATGGCAGAATTGATTTTCAGCCCGCACGGAGACCAGAGCAACTGGTACCTGCTGGGCTTGTTTAACTGGGTGGATTCAGATTTTACTCCTGCCAATTATCAGTCGGCAACATTTCATGCAGGTTACCTGTTGCGACGGAATGTGAGGCTGGCAGCTGAATATACCCTTGATTTTACAGATACTGACAGGACCATAAACCGGTTAAGCTTTGGATTTGTTTCAGCATTTTAACTCCTGACAAGTGTTTGGAGGAGCATTTGCCACGATGATCAATTCATGTGGCAATAAAGGATTGATTAATTTCCCTGCCAGGATATTGATCTAAACTATTAAAGTGCTGCTGATTTCTGCCGAATAAAAATTAAGGAATTCCTTTTCTTTGCCAGCAAGATAATTATTACATTCCTGCCAGAAGGAACCTTAACTATTTTTCAATTCAGATTTTAATAACTTTATCTGTTCCTCTAATCCGGCCTTTTGATAAAATTTTCCGTGAGTAAAATTAAGAAATTTAAGTATTTTAAAAGCATTGAATTTGTGATAGAACCGAAGGTGAAATGAGGTAAGAGTGGCACAGTTTTGATTTAAATCGGTCAATTCCTGCCAAAAACCATCTTCTCTTAAAAATGCTTCCACCGGTTGAGGTAAAGCAGAAAGTAACGATTCGTAATTTTGCACTGAAATTCGGAAAAGCAGGTTTATTTTGTTAAAGAATTGTTTTAAATCGACAAATGCCTTATAGCAGTAGGTTTTGGAAAGATTCTCCTCTCCTCTCATCCACTTTTGCAGCACAGGCCCCGTTCCAAAAGGTACCCGGTCGGATAATCGTGCAGAAGGATAAACGGTTGTTGAAGTAATTTCTCCAACAGTCCCAATCTGAACCAAATTTTGGAGAAAGTAAAAATCCTCACCTGCCTGTCGCCGGTTCATTCCTCCTCTTTTTACGTAAGCACCGGCTGTTGTTGCAAATGCAGAACCTATTGTAAACATCGGGTACGGATAACCGGTATACCCCATAGCCTGTTTATAATAATCCATATATTTTTCATACAAACATATTCCCTGAAGATGTTTCTCCTCCAAACCTTCAGTTCGATGTTTAAACTTAATTGTAGCTCCAGCATGTGAAGGATTTTTTCTGAAATAATTATTTATTTCGGGAAGGTAATTTTCGTCAACCAGAGTATCGGCATCGAGTGATACAATAATTCCTTCAGGCCTGCTTAAAAGGTTAAAACGCGAAACAGCTTCATCCATGCCATATTTTCGTGCAAGTCCTGCGCCCGCCCATTTCTTCATGAGCTCTACCGGGCCTAAAGCAAAGAATTTCAGTTTACCGGCTGTATGGATTTTAATCCATTCATCAATCTCCTGACGGGTTTGATGGTTTTGTGCTTTAACATTATCAGATGCTACTTCAGAATGGTTTATCAGAATAATAACTTCCACATGTCTATCCGGTAATGCACACCGGGAAACTGATTGAAGCGTTTGCAGAATATCAGGTTCACGAAAACAAGGTATAACCACCACAATACCCAAATCAGGATGAGGCAGGCTTACTATTTTTCCAGAAATTTGGTTCCTTTTAAAATAATTTTCTGCAAACATGAATTAATCATTACCGACAGACCTGTAAGATAAGCAAAAAAAAATCCGGGCATTGCCCGGACAGCTTTTCTTTAAAAAATTTCTATTTTGATTCGGATTTTTGGACATAGCGTTGATTCAGTGCAGCAACCACTTCCTGCGTAATGTTGTATGCCTCATTTCCAACCAGAACATTAGAACCGTTGAGTATATAATCATACTTACCGGATTTATTGTATTCCTGAAGGTAATTTAATAAACTATCCAGGATCTGCTGGTTATTTGATGACTGCAACTCAGCAAGTCTTCCTGATAAATCCTGGTCAAGTTGCATAATTTCCTGTTCTTTACTCACCAGCCGATCGCGTTCCTGTATAGCCTTTTGTTCAGTTAAAAAACCTCCGCGTTGCAATTTTTCCTGAAAGGAGCTGGCTTCGCGTTCGAATGATTGTCTTTTTGTCCTGAACTCACTGTTGTATGCCTCCTGCTTTTTGGTAAAATCATCATGCAGGTCCTGAGCAAGATCGTAATTCATGATAACAGAATCAGCTTTTACAAATGCAATTCGTATAGTGGAAACGTCTCCTGTTTCCAATCGTTCGTTGGCAACAGATAATTCTTCCTGCTGTCCGTTTCCTGTAAAATAAAGAACATATAAGACAGCTACAGCAACTAAAGCAATAACAGAAACAACTATTGATGATCCTTTCATTTTTAAAATTTAATTTTTGGTCATTGAACCGGGCAAAGATAATTTTTTCGTTTTAATGGAGGTGAAGAATCCGGTACTTTTTTTAAATCCTTTTAAATCAGTCTATTTTATATAAAACCTGCAGAAAATCATAGCCTGCCACTGATAAACATCATTGAAAAAATCTGCTTGCCGGTATTAAATTTACAGAAATTACAGAAAGCATTTTTTATTGAACAATTAAAACAAAGGATGTTGAACAAGTTAATTGTAAATATACTGCCGTACATGCCCAGAAAACTGATTTGGGTATTCTCAAAAAGATACATTGCCGGGGAAACCATTGATGAAGGATTGCTGGCATCGAAGTTCCTGAATCAGCAAAATATGGAAGTCACTATCGATTTGCTGGGAGAATTCATTACTACTTTAGAGGAAGCTGAAGCAAATAAAACCATGTACCTTAAAATCATCGATAGCTTTACTTCGGAAAAAATCAAAGGAAACTTCTCACTTAAACCTACAATGTTCGGGCTTTTAACCGATAAGGAAGCTTGCTACAGTTACATACGTGAAATTGTGATACGTGCTGCGGAAAAGAAAAGTTTTGTTCGCATCGATATGGAAGACTCGCAGTGTGTGGATATGGAAATAGCGCTATATAAACAGCTCCATGCTGAATTCCCAACAAATGTGGGCCTGGTTATGCAGGCATACCTTCGCCGGACGCTGAATGATTTACATGAACTAAAACATCTGAATTCCAAAAACACACCGGTTAATTTAAGGCTGTGCAAAGGAATATATATTGAACCTGAAAAGATTGCTTATAAAAAACACAAGGAAGTTCAGGAGCATTTCCTCGAAGATCTTGAATTCATGATAAAAAATAAAATATATACAGGCATTGCTACCCACGACAGTTACCTTGTTGAACAATCGATAAAACTTATAGAAAAGTACGACGTTCCGAAGTTGATGTATGAATTCCAGATGCTATATGGTGTAACTCCAGAACTAAGGCAAACGATAATTGACAGAGGACACCGAATGCGGGTATATGTTCCTTTTGGCAAACAGTGGTTTAATTATTCCACACGCAGGCTCCAGGAAAATCCAAAAATTGCTCAACACATCCTTAAGGCTCTAATTGTAAGAGGTTAATATGGATATAATCGCCTAATCCGT
>JBEPWX010000339.1:0-4508 GCA_041642235.1 Mariniphaga sp. | reverse complement strand
TCATTATAGAATCGTACATAGCACCAAACTCCGGATGACCCGTAATTGCCGCAACAGATTTATCATAACCCGGAGACCAATCTAATAATGATGCACCCCCTATAGCGTATTTTATTAAAATAAACTTCTTATCGGGAAAATGCCTTTTCAATTCTGCTGATATTCCTATTTCCGGTCCAAAATTTTTATTAGATATTTTAAAACTTTGATTCATTCCAAAGTTATAGTAGAAAATAGTATTGAATTCATAGTCACATTTAATATCAACACGTTTTCCCGATCCTACCATATTAGATTGTCCACCCAGAAGAATTAAATAATAGGTTTCATTTTTTTTTAGATTCTGAGGATCTCCAAAATTTATAGCTGCTTGTGCAAAAATATCCTTATTATAAAATAATAAAGCAATAACCATTACAAGAAATATCTTATTCATTACCAGTAAATTTTTTAGAAAAATTTTTCGCAATAACTATTAAAATTCTGCTGCCCGTTCTTTTATAACATTAAATGAAACTGTTATTCTATCCTTTCCAGTACTTTGAGCCTGAAATTAGCAAACGATTAATAATCATTCAATAACTTAAAATTACAGTTCCGTAATCTGCTTACAAATATAAAGGTATGTTTTTTTCTTCCGGATTATCAAACACTCGAGGAGGCAGTCATATTACGTAAAATTCAGGAATCAAATTAAAGTTTAACTAAAATTGATTTTTTGTGAAACATCAAATAATACCTCGACTAGGTTAAATTCAATGTAAACTCAATGCAAATTCAATTATAATTGAATTTAATATGAATTAATATTGAATTAATTTTGAATTTACTCTGTACCATTTACCGGGTTAATTAATTGATCTCACAATAGAAATCTTTGTTTTAAACACTTATGGTTTTATTCCTGTTACATAAAAAACAATGCTACTCCGGCCACAGTAACTATGGCTCCGAGAATTTCTTTCGAATTGACTTTTTCGTGAAAGAGCACAACCGATGGTGCTATAATCAGCACCGGTACAATGGCCATTAAAGTAGCAGCAATTCCGGTTTTGGTATGTTGTACAGCCAGGAGCGAAAAGGAAACCCCCAGAAAGGGGCCAAAAAATGCACCAAGAGTAATGCGACGCATGGCAGGTGGATTTTTCAAGGCAGCCCATACCCGGGGCCAACGTTTCATGAAAATGAAAAGTACAGAAAAACCAGCGATTCCGGTAAGCACCCTTATTTGTGATGCAGAGAAGGCATCATAGCTACCCATACCTTTTTTGCTAAGGACCAGTCCGGCGGCCTGCCCCAATGCTCCACCCAACGCCAGCAGGATCCCTGGCAGAGCATACCCCGATTTAAATTTTCGCGTTACAGAACCATTCAGTTCTGATTTTTCACGTTTTAAAATTACGATAATGATTCCGGTTATGGTAACAGCCATTCCCAGCCAGTTCATGGGAGTGAGTATTTCGTCAAGGATGAGCCAGCCTACAAAAGCGGCAAATGGTGGTGCAAGAGACATCATAAGCATAGAAACCCGGGCACCTATTATCACAAATGCCTGAAACAGCATTAAATCACCTATTACAAAACCAACCACACCTGAAAGAGCTAACCAAAGCCACTGATAGGTAGTGGCATCAGAAGGAAAAAAGAAACCACGAGCCAGCCAGCTGTATATTCCGATAAAAAAGAATGCAATAACCAAACGGATTAGATTGACAGCCAGCGAACCAACCTTTTTACCTGCTGATTCGAAAGCCATGCTGGTTACTGTCCAGAATACTGCAGTGAGCAATCCTGCTATTTCTCCTATATAATTCTGCATTTTTATTCCGGCAAATGAAATTATTCAAATTATGAAAAAAGCCTCCCCGGCAAGAGAAGCTTTGAAAAATTTTTCTATACTATTTTTTTTAATTAAGCAGATTGGCAACCGTTTCCCTTAATTCATGGTCGCGCTTATTTTTAGCAATAATTTTCCCATTTCGGTCGACAATCAGGCTTGAAGGGATAGAATTAACCACATACATTTGTGCAGCAGCATTATTCCAGTATGCAAGATCCGATACATGTGTCCAGGTCAGATGGTCATCTTCAATTGCTTTCAGCCAGGCTTCCCGATCGCGGTCGAGCGATACACCAAATACTCCAAATCCCTGATCCTTAAATTCATTGTAAACAGAAACAATATTTGGATTTTCTGCCCGGCAGGGACCGCACCATGCAGCCCAAAAATCGAGCAGGGTATATTCATTTTGTGCATAAACATCAGAAAACCGAATAGGATTACCACCCGGATCGTTCATAATAAAGTCGGGTGCTGTTTTACCTATAGCTACTGTTTTCAAACTCTCAACACGTTTTTTTAAAGACATAACGGCAGGGACAGAATCGAGTTCCGGATTAAGTGAGGAAAGCAGTTCATCAAGTTCTTCAGTTTCCATTTCATGCTGCACACGTAGGAGAAAATAGGGAGCAGCATACGACCCGGGATTATTCCGGACAAAATCCTGCTGAATGACAGCTGTACTGTTGTATAGTTCCTGCACCTGCTCCATTAACCGACGGCCTCTGGCCGTGTCATTTGATGCAACTGCTTCCCGTGCCTGCTGGTATAGTGCCATATATTCCTCGCCAATCTTCTGAATTTTTTCATTCACTGCGATGTATTCATCGTGAGTTTCTGAACCTGTTACAGTTATATTTTCAAGTGAATCAGCGCTTCCCTCAACTACCATTTGGGTATTTTCAACAAAGAGAATTGTTTTTGGCCGCTTCCCCAGCACCGACAGGTAATAGTCTTCAGGATAGGCAACCTTTCCCTGTAAAACAGCTGTTCCATCAGTTATTTCTGCAGTATCAACCGGTATCCAACCTTTCTCTCCTCGTCGTTCGAGCAACACACGCCCCTTATCATCCTTAAAGTTCACTTTTATTTCATATCCTTCCTGTTTCCGGTTGCAGGCAATAATAAAAACTGCAATTACCAGAATTAAAATCTTTCTCATGGGTATTAATTTATATTTATCCTTCAAAAAATGGGTTACTGCTCTTCAGCAATAAACTTTCCGGGGCGAAAGATAGGAAATCATTTTCAACAAATAAATTATCACCATTGCAGAAGCCTGACTGGAAATGATTAGAAGCTGCAACAACTTCCCAGGGCTTCATAAAAGAAAAGAAAAGCATGACAGTTTATTTTATCAAATTAACCAAAGGGATTTAAGATTCATACCGTGAGATTATAAAATTAAAAATCATCAAAAACATTCGCATTTTCATTCAAAAAATAAAAGCATTTTATTGAGAGGGTAAAGGATAACAGGAGGATTTCATACCGGCTCTTCTATTCATCTTCCCCCAATCAGGATGTAAACGACCATCTTTAAGGTTAATTTTAATCGAAAATCACCATGATTATCACACCTTTCCCATTAGAACAGAACCTTGCCTTTTTCATTTGATTATCGAATCATCAATAACAGATCCAATACGCTAAATTAAAAATACGATTAAAAAAAAGTATTCTATCCAATTCCAGCCGGCTGTAATTGCTTTGGTTTGATATCGTCGAAAACAGTACCCTTTAAATGAACAGAGTTTACTGCTCTGCCTGATGGGTCGGCATTATTCCGGAAAGTGGCATCCCACTCTAATGCTTCGCCGGTGCTGCATGCAATAGATGGCACTGATGGGACACATGCAGCGGCCTGATCGGAAGGAAAATGTTCACTGAATATTGTACGGTACATATACTCCTCCTTGCTGTTAGGTGTATTAACCGGGAAACGGTACCTGGCATTTTCCATCATCTCATCGGACACCTGTTGCCGGGCAATCTGTTTCAAAGTGTCAATCCAACCGTACCCCACTCCATCCGAAAACTGCTCCTTCTGTCTCCATGCAACACTTTCAGGCAGATATTTTTCAAAGCCCTTCCGGAGGCACCATTTTTCCATTCGTCCGTTTTTAGCCATTTTCTCCTCCGGGTTAAAGCGCATAGCCACATCAATAAATTCCTTATCAAGAAATGGCACTCTACCTTCCACGCCCCATGATGCCAGCGACTTATTTGCACGCAAGCAATCATATAGGTGCAACCGGCTTACTTTGCGGACACTTTCCTTATGAAACTCTTCAGCATTTGGAGCCTTATGAAAATATAGGTAACCGCCAAAAATTTCATCGGCACCTTCACCGGTAAGAACCATTTTTATACCCATCGACCGGATTACCCGGGCAATCATATACATTGGGGTTGAAGCACGGACAGAAGTAACATCGTAAGTTTCGATGTGATAAATCACATCGCGGATGGCATCCAGACCTTCCTGTATGGTATAATGTATTTCATGATGAACGGTACCAATATGTTCAGCTACTTTTCTTGCAGCAGCCAGGTCGGGAGAGTCTTCAAGCCCGATAACAAAAGAATGCAACTGTGGCCACCACGCGTCCTTCTGATCGTTTTCTTCAATACGTTTGGCAGAAAATTTTTTGGCGAGGGCGGAAGT
>JBEPWX010000338.1:0-4530 GCA_041642235.1 Mariniphaga sp. | reverse complement strand
GGAAAAAAGAAGCTTTTGATTTTGTTTTGCAGAATTGGGAACCGGTTCAGCCGATTTGTTTTCATCAACAATCACTAACTGGTTGGCCGAAACATTTTTTAAAATTGTCTGACTTTCATTTAACGGCCAGGTAATTTTAACCGAGTCGATCGATTGTTTTTCACCCAGCCCAAAATGGATGACCGGCTCAACAGAGGACGCATATCCACGGCTCAGAAAATGCTCATAGAATTGATACTTGTAATTTTGCCACAATTCAACTTTTGCCCCATGAGCCATGGTATTTCCATGTTTGCCGTTGAGCTTCAGCTTTAAATAGTGTGCATTTTTTTTCGATTTCTCAATCGTATTGTTTTTGTAAATAAATGCCTCATCATTAAAGTTGGAGGTTATATAATCCAGGTCGCCGTCATTATCGAGATCGACAAACGAGGCACCATACGAAAATGAAGGCATTTCAGGCAGCCAGTCCGATTTTTTTTCAAAAACAAGTTTCCCCCGGTTTTCAAAAGCCAGGTTTGGAACATCAATCGGAGGCAGCAAACTGATGATGTTCTCGTCGCTTCCATCGCTTCGGTGAGCTTTAATTCTCATCATTGCCCAATCTTTGTCAATCATGTTTTTAGGGTAACCGTTGGTAATGATTAAATCTTTATCGCCGTCATTATCGTAATCGGCGAACAGTGGCGACCAGCTCCATTCTGTGTTGGATAAACCGGTCAATTGCCCAACCTCGCTAAAAGGTATCAATTCACCATTTAGAAAGCCATTATGAATGTGGAGCATATTCCGGATGTATTGGTGCTCATAACCAAATTTTTCGTCCATTTTATACAGTCCGTAGCTGAATCCATTCAGGGTTTGCTTTTTCCCCCGGTAAGTTTGGGGCAGCATATCCAGGGTGAAAATGTCCGGATTTCCATTGTTGTTGATGTCCGAAATATCATTCCCCATGGAGGAGTGGGTTTGGTAGGAGAGGTATTGCCTTATTTCGTTGCGGAATGTTCCGTCGCCCTGGTTGATGTACAGAAGATCATTGGTCAGGTAATCGTTGGAAATATATATATCGGGGAATCCGTCTTTGTTGAGGTCGCTGATGGCGAGTCCCAATCCAAAACCTTCATAAACGATCCCTGACTGCATGGTAACATCCGTAAACGATCCATCCCCGTTGTTTCTGTAAAGTTTGTCATTGTTTTGGGCACTTCCGTCGTTTATTCTCGGGCGGTAGGTTGAGCTGGAACGCTGAATGAGACTGCTGTTTAAAACATATAAATCCAGGTCACCATCTTTGTCATAATCCAGAAAAGCTGCATCGATTGACGGATCGGTACAGGCAATGCCATATTTTTCAGCCTGTTCGGTAAATTTCAGTTCCCCGTTTTCTGTGACTCCATGGTTTACCCACAGCCTGTTTTTTCTTTGCCCCGGATTTTGACCGACCGTGGAAGTAAAATACACATCCGGCCGGTTGTCGTTATTAATGTCTGTAATTGTAATGCTGCTGTACCACTGAATGTCCGAAAGTCCTTCAAAACCGGAAGTAATGTCTCTGAATTTAAAATCTCCGAGGTTTAGATACACCTTCGAAGAAACCTTGTTGCCGGCAAAAATCAGGTCTTGCAACCCGTCGTTGTTCAGATCGGCAATTCCAACGCCGGCTCCGTTGCTTATAATTAACAGGCTGTCACTTTCTTCGATGAAATTGTTAAAATCGATTCCGGTATGTTCTGCAGGCATCAGTTGAAAGCGTGTATTTTCAGAACACGAAAAAATAAATACCGACACTGCCAGTAGAAGTAAATTTCTCATTCAGCCAAAATTTAGTTATGGTTTTCTGCCTGTGAATATACAGTTTTTTTAAGAAGATTACTGTTTGGTAAGATTGATCAAAATCAACAAATTGTGTTTTGATTATTGTGAAAGGTTAAGAGTTCAGGCAAGATTATTTTATTTTAAAATCTTTTTGACCGGAATATCCTTTTTTCAACAACAGATTATCAAACATAGAATATTATATTGACAGTTATCTTTTTTGTGTAGGAGCCTGCTTCTCTTTTTCCAGAATAATTCTGGCAGCAATGCGAACCGCCTTTTTTACAACTTCACTGCATTTTTCGGTGGCTCCGTTTTTCTGAAATTGCTGAAGCTCCTCAGGATTGGTTAACTCATAGCATCTGCCAAACTGTTTGTTCTGAATAGTGCTGCACATTGTGCTTCCGTACTCTTTTTCGAAAAGCCGGCAAAACTCACCGGAAGGCACAAGCGAATTTCTGTAAATTTCCCAGTCGCCAAGTCGGTTTTCATCTCTGCCGTAAATTAGCCCAAATGCCATTAACGGCCCGATTACCGCACCGCATGTTTCACCCCTCTCGGCTATTCCTGCAAGTGGTGTGAGTGCTTTTACAATTCCGTTTTCTTCAAGCGCAAACTGATCTTTTAAAGCAAGAAAACTGCTTTGCGCACAATTAAATGAAATTTGCATGTATTTATCCACTTTCTGATCAAGCAATTTCATAACCAGATCTTCGGGCATTTGAAGGTTTTCCAAAATCTTGTTTTTTTGTTCAGAAACAACCTGTTCGCCGTTTTTCTGTTTTGAATTGTTATTGTTGGTTGTGCAGGCTGAAGCCAATGTAAAGCAACCCAAAAATGCAACGGTTATGTTGCCAATAAAATCCCGGCGTTTTAGTTGCTTTGGCATTATACTTTTTCAATTATCCAGTTTGTTATCCAAAGATAAAAAATATCTGTCAATCAAATTTTTTTGCATGCTTGTTATTTTTTAACCAATGGACAACATCTTTTATGTGTTAAACAACATATGTTTTTACCCTATTTTACATTTGCTTATAGTGCAAACGTTTGCACTCTCTGTAATGCGCGGATTTTCAGTTGATGTAGAGCTATTTAAAATTAGTTTAAATTGCAAAATAACTTTTTATTTTGTTTAAAATATAGTAATTTGCATTAGTCGAATTTCAATATAATAAGTTTGAACACTATAAATTAACTCATTAAAATTTAACTAAATTATGCTTAATCTTTTACCACGGAGAAAATGTTTCTTATTGATCATTTTCTTTACTCTTGCCTTAAATTTTGTCTGGGCACAGGAAAAAACAGTTACAGGTGTTGTGACTTCGGAAGATACGGGCGAACCGCTCCCCGGAGTAAACATCGTAATTGAAGGTACCTTCCAGGGAACAGCCACAAGTGGCGATGGCACTTACAGCATCGAAGTTCCCAGTTCTGAAACAACACTTTTATTCTCTGCTATTGGTTTTTCAACGCAATCAGTTGTAGTTGGTGATCGCACAACAATTAATGTGGAATTAGAATCTTACCTGCAGTCGGTAGATGAAGTTGTTGTAATTGGTTATGGAACTCAGAAGAAAAAAGAGGTAACCAGTTCGGTTGCCAATGTAAGTTCCGAGGATTTTAATAAAGGGAATGTTACCAATCCTGAACAATTGATTCAGGGTAAGGTGGCTGGGTTATCCATCACAAAACCCGGTGGAAACCCGAACCAGGGGTTCAACATCCGTTTAAGAGGGTTGAGCACTGTAGGTGCAAATACCCAGCCACTGGTAGTTATCGATGGTGTACTCGGGGCTTCTCTCGGTAATGTCGATCCGAATGACATTGAATCCATTGATGTTCTGAAAGACGGATCAGGAGCAGCTATCTATGGTACAAGGGGCTCGAGTGGTGTTATACTTGTAACCACCAAAAAAGGCAGAAGAGGAACAAGCCGCGTAAATTATACCGGGTATGTTACCAATGACATGGTTGCCAAAACAACAAATGTTATGACAGCCGAAGAGTGGAAAGCTTTGTCAGATGAAGTTGGTTCGGGAACTGATTTTGGAAACAATACGGATTGGTTTGATGAAACAACGCAAGCATCTTTTTCTCATGTGCATAACCTGTCATTATCTGGCGGAACTGAAAGTGCAACTTACAGAGCTTCAGTTAACTACCGCGATAATGGAGGGATTATGCTGAACACCGGACGCCAGCAAATAAACGGACGACTGAATCTTACCCAGTCGGCTTTAAACGATAAGCTGACGTTTTCATTGAATTTAAGTGTTACACAACGCGAAGCTCAGTATGGTTTTCCTGCTGCATTCCGTTACGCATCTATTTATAACCCAACTGCTCCGGTAAGAAGCGATGATCCTGCATTTAAAATTTATGACGGTTACTTCCAACAGATATTATTCGACTATTACAATCCGGTTCAGATACTGGAACAAAATATAAACGAAGGAAAAGACAGGCTGTCAAACATTTCATTGAGAGCTGCTTATGAACTTGTTGATGATCTTGTGGTTGATGCATTCTATTCTGTTCAGAGTGAAAATAATTTAAGAGGACGGTACTATGATAAAAACAGTTACTGGGTTGGTATGAACAGGAACGGGCTTGCAGCCAGAAACATTTATACTTCATACAATCAACTATTTGAATCAACTGTTAACTGGAACGGAGAGTTGTCTTCAGGATTCAATCTCGAAGTGTTAG
>JBEPWX010000337.1:0-4532 GCA_041642235.1 Mariniphaga sp. | reverse complement strand
TTTAATGCTTCCGGTCCTGGGAAACGCACTATAAAATTTCCTGAAAAATCTGATGTTTATGAACAGTTTTCCAATACATGGTACAGCAATGTAGATGAGATTACATTAAATGTTCAAAAAGGAAAAGCATACATGTTTTTTTATGGTGAAAAGTCAAAATTCATTGATTCTGATATTGGAAAAATTGCCGAAAACAACACTCAGGAAAATGAGCACTTAATATATCCAAATCCGGCCGAAGACTATATAAGTATATACACTGGGTCCGCAATGATCGAAAACCTTAATTTGTATTCTTTAAATGGGACGAAAATTAAAAGTCAAAAAAGACAATCCAGTAATTACTATGCAATGAATTTAAATAACATACCTGCCGGCACGTATGTGTTGGAGATTGTTCATGATGAAAAAGTTGTCAGACATAAAGTTATTAAAAACTAAGTGTTTTCAAACATTAAGCGATGAATATCAATAGCATAGCAGGTTATTTAAGTAAGATTTTTTTTAGCCTTGCAATATTGTTTGTACTTGCGGGATTAATTTCATGCGCAAATAATGAAAAGAATTCCCGGGCAGAACTGGCCCGGGGATTTATAACGCCGCCCGATTCCATCCAAACCAGTGTTTACTGGTACTGGATTTCAGATAATGTTTCGGAACAGGGCGTTGTAAACGATCTTCATGCCATGAAAGAAGCCGGAATTAACAGGGCATTCATCGGAAATATCGGCCAGCCTGATGTTCCTTACGGAGATGTAAAAATGTTTAGCACGGAATGGTGGAAAATTCTTCATACAGCATTAAAAACCGCAACAGAACTAAACATTGAAATTGGAATTTTCAATTCGCCGGGCTGGAGTCAATCCGGCGGGCCATGGGTAAAACCTGAAGAAGCCATGCGGTATCTTTCCACTACGAAACTGCATATCAGCGGACCTCAAAAATTCAGCAAAAAGCTGAATAAGCCGGATGACCCATTTCAGGATGTGAGATTAATTGCTTTTCCCAAACCCAGGGATTATGATCGTGTATTAAATTCTGAAAATGCTTCGGTTACTTCAATTCCTCATGTAAAAAATTTACCGGCACTTACAGATGGAAATTACGAAACAGGTTTCAATTTGCCTAAAACAGATAAATTTATTATTGATTTTGAAGCTTATGGGCCATTCACTGCCCGTAGTTTAACGATTCGTACAACCAAACAGCCGGTATATGCTAAAGCTGAAATCCAGGTTAAAGCATCCGATGGTCATTTTCGAACATTAACCAATTTTGAAATCAACCGTTCCAATCCGGCATTAAATGTGGGGTTCAAACCATATGCCCCTGTTACTGTCACTTTCCCGGCAACAGAAGGCAATGCTTTTCGGTTGATGATGAAAAACTTTAATCCCGGCAGCGGTATTGCAGAAATCACTCTTTCAACTTCACCCCGCGTGGAAGCATACAGTGAAAAATCCCTGGCCAAAATGCATCAAACCCCTCTTCCTTTATGGCACGATTACCTCTGGACTGAACAACCCGAAACAGAAAACAAATCGTTAACGGTTGATGCATCAAAAGTTATTGATATTTCAAAGTATTTATCAGAAGATGGAATACTCAACTGGGATGTTCCCAAAGGCGAATGGGTAATTCTCCGAACCGCCATGACACCGACAGGTACCAAAAATAGTCCTGCATCACCGGAGTCTACAGGTTACGAGGTAGATAAAATGAGTAAAAAACATGTGGAAGAGCATTTTAACAGTTACATAGGCGAAATTCTGGAACGGATACCTGAAGCAGACCGTAAAAGTTTTAAGGTGGTTGTACAGGATAGCTATGAAACCGGCGGGCAGAATTTTACCGATGGTTTTCTGAAAGAGTTTGAGCATCGATATGGATACGATCCTCTTCCATATCTTCCGGTTTATCATGGATTGACTGTAAACAGCCAGGAAGAATCCGACCGTTTTCTTTGGGATTTACGCCGCATAATCGCTGATAAAGTAGCTTATGACTATGTTGGAGGATTAAGAGATATCAGCCATAAACACGGGTTGCGCACCTGGCTCGAAAATTATGGTCACTGGGGGTTCCCGGGAGAATTTTTAATGTACGGAGGGCAATCGGATGAAATTGCCGGCGAATTCTGGAGCGAAGGTGATTTGGGGAATATTGAAAACCGTGCCGCTACTTCCTGCGGACATATTTACGGGAAAAATCTAATTTCGGCAGAATCACACACCTGCGCCGGAGACCCCTTTGCACGGTATCCTGCAGTACTTAAACAGCGTGGAGACAGATTTTTTGCAGAAGGTATAAACAATACGCTACTTCATGTATACATTTCTCAACCCTATGAAGACAAAAACCCCGGAATAAATGCCTGGTTTGGAAATGAATTCAACCGCAAAAACACCTGGTTCTCTCAAATCGATGTCTATATCGACTATTTGAAACGGGTAAATTTTATGCTTCAGCAGGGATTAAACGTGGCTGATGCAGCCTATTTCATCGGAGAAGATACACCTAAAATGACCGGCATTACCGATCCACCTCTTCCGGTGGGATACCAGTTTGACTATATGAATGCTGAGGTGATTGAAAAATATATGACTGTTGAGAACGGGCTTATTACCTTACCTCACGGAACACAATACCGGATAATGGTTTTACCAAAACTCGAAACCATGAGACCTGATTTACTTGCCAAAATAAAACAACTGGTAAATGACGGGGCTGTAATTCTGGGTCCGGCCCCAAATCGCTCACCCAGCCTGGAAAATCAACCTGAGGCTGACCTCATGGTGGAAAAAATGGCTGGTGAACTTTGGGGAGAAGTTGATGGCGTTACTGTTAAATCCCGAAAATACGGGAAAGGAATGGTGATGAACGGATTAAGTATGGAAGAAGCTTTGGCTGAAATTAACTGTATTCCCGATTGTAAACTGCCCGCTGACAGCTCTATTCATTACGGACACAGAACTTTGGAAAGCGGTGAAATATATTTTGTTTCCAACCAAACCAATGAAGAACAGATTATTGAACCTGAATTCAGGGTTACCGGCAAACGTCCTGAACTTTGGAATGCTGTAACAGGATCTACTCGAAGCCTTCCATCCTATACCCAAAATGAAAACGCCACCAAAGTACCCCTGAAACTTGCACCTTTTGAAAGTGTTTTTATTGTTTTCACTAAAGACGCAGAAAATACCTCTGAAACCGGGCCCGAACCGAACTTTCCGGAGCCGGAACTTATAGCTGATTTATCAAAATCGTGGACGGTAACTTTTGACACGGCCAGCCGTGGTCCGGGTAAGCCGGTTATTTTTGAAGACCTGCAGGACTGGTCGGCGTCTTCCGACGAACGAATTAAATATTATTCAGGCACTGCCAGTTATTACAAGTCTTTTGAATTGACTGAAATTTCATTAAACGAATCTTTTATCATAGATCTTGGTAATTTAACTGCAATGGCAAAAATATATGTAAATGACCAATATGCCGGGGGTGTGTGGACACCTCCTTATCAATTGGATGTTACAAATTTTATAAGGACAGGTGAAAATGAGCTGAAAATCGAGGTGGTTAATACCTGGGTCAACCGGTTGATTGGTGATTTGAAATTACCCGAGGAGCAACGCCAAACCTGGTGTCCGGTAAACTCATACACAGCAGATAGTCCTTTGCAGCCGTCCGGGTTATTCGGCCCGGTACGACTTTTAAAATAAACCCCGATATATTCCCGCTGGCAAGGAACTGTGTTCTGGGCTTTGTTTTGCGGAAACAAAAAATGCATGTTGATTTTCCTTAAAACACAGAACTGTGTCTTACCCTGAAATAGCTTGACGCTAAAAACGTCAGGAAAAATGAAAAAAGGAAAAGAAACCATGTTAACCGATCACATGGATGGGTTTCAGGAGAAAAAAATTAATTACAATGATTACGAAGTAAGTTTTCGCCGATGGCTAGTCATTAAGATAGATTCCGGAAACCTGAGCCATCAGGAAGCACGCGAATGTTTTTCCTTGCCGTCATGGGTCTATAAAAAAATCATAAGACGTTGGCAGGAAAGATATTCCGATGCAATCCACTTATCTTTGCGAGCTATGAGTGCAAAAGAATGGACTGATGTTAAAGCGATGGAGAGCTTCTGATCCAGCATCCAACTGCGAGGAATTTTGATTAAATTCTATTAACTGCTTGTTTCATATTGTGAGCACAAAAAATCCGGCTATGGATGCTCGATTTCTGTTGTGAGTACAGGAAATTGAGTTATGGAGGCACATTTTCCATTGTGGCCGTGAGAAATTGCTCAGGGGCTACTCAATTTCCGTTGTGGAGACAGGAAACCGCGCAAGGGCGGGTCATTTTTCGCTGTGAGCATGAAATTTCCCGTTGTGGAGGGTCATTTTTCGTTGTGGGCACAAAAAATTGCATCGTGGAGGGTGAAATGTCGTTGTGGAAGGTGAAATGTCGCTGGGGCGAGTCAAAAGTCGTTGGGGAGGGTGAAAAGCCCCCGTGGAGGGTCAAATTCCACGGGG
>JBEPWX010000336.1:0-4541 GCA_041642235.1 Mariniphaga sp. | reverse complement strand
AAATTACAAGTAATTGATTAACCGTTATTTTCATAATTAAATTACAGTTAATATATTGTATTCAATCAATTATGGTGCGGAAAAATTATATGTTCTCAAATACGCATGTAACTCGTTTTGAGATTTATTCATACCATTCTATGTTTGTCAAACCACGTTCGTTCCATCTGCTTAACTCATTATATCAGGGAATACTTCTTTCTCCATGCAGTAAACAACAGCATTTTTTTTAAGTATAAAATAATGAAAAACAAAATTTATTTGCTGTTCTTTAATAAGCAGCTTTCCATAAAATTTTCCCGAGCCCGGTGCAGGAAGAAAAGGGTTAATTAATATCTGGCTTTTAAATTCAATGCCTTCAAAAGGAGTGCATTTAAATAAGGCTTCCTTTGCACACCAATATAGAATGCGGGTAAATTCAGGATAGGGCGTACCAGTGACATGTTGCAATTCTGATTCAGCAAGAAAACGTGAGGCTATTTTTTCAGTATTTCGGTTTAGATTTTCCACATCTATACCAGCCTTTTTATCTGATAACAGTACCACCACCAGACTAGATGAATGTGAAATGCTGATATGCCGGTTATCTGCCAAACATGGTTTTCCTGAGTTATCGTAATGAAGTTCATTTTTAGTCTGCATCATTTCATACAGCAACAATCTTACAGTGAGGAATTCACATTTGCGTTTTTCATTTGTTATTTTTAAAAATTCTTTTTTTTCATTTTTCGTAAACCTGAAGCCGTTAATAAGAGAAATACTGGTTTCAGTCAATTCCCAGATTCCCAATTTTCCTTCTGGCAATTCTTTTAAATTAATAATTTTTACTACTCCCATTGAGTGGTTTCGATAAGATGAATAATATCACGTTCAAGGAACTCAACCACGGGCTTCAGTGAATCAATATCAGGAGTCGCCCTTATATAAAGTGCTCCCCGTATGAAATGTTGTGTGCTGTCGGTGAGAAAAAATTGCATGGGGGAGGCCGCATTCCCTTCAATACGGTATAGAGTTCCATAAACATTATTATCGGGATTCACATAAAGTTGCTCTTCAATAGCATTGGCTTTTATTGAATGTTTATAAGCCATTTCGCGGGTTTCTTCCATTAACTCTGCAAGAAAATTACGTGGATTGTTTTTGTTTTTTCGAAGTTGAAAATAGGAAATATGTACCTCTGCCTTGTTTTCAGGAAATTCAATATTAATCCACCATGGGTTTTCTGGATTGCGATTGTCGGGTAAGACCTCTGAATATTCCGGTACCTCAAAACGGTATGGAAATTCAGTGTCGATAGAATCGTAACTTTTTTCAGGAAAACCTATCCTGAAAAAACCACGGGGCTTTGGGGTGTATTTTTCATTACACCCCAAAATAAGAATCATTCCAATTAAAATAAGCAATTTAATCCTCATATTATACGTCAGTTGGTATTTATAACGCAAAAGTACGTGCTTTATGAGGTAAAATGAAATTCAAAGGCAATAAAAAATTGTCCCGGCCAGCAGATGAGTGGCCGGGCTAAATTTTTAGACCTTGTATTTTTTGTTATTTTTTAGCTTCAGAATGGAAGATCATCGTCTCCGCCATGTTCGTTTACTTCAGCTTCTTCCGAGTCGAATTGATTATCAGAAGTTGTAGAGTTACGATTTGACTGGTTTTCAGAAGACTCTTTTGAATCCAGCATTACCATATTATTAGCAACAATTTCAGTGAAGTATTTTGTTTCACCATCTTTTTCATATTGGCGATTAGTGATTTTTCCTTCAATATATAATCTGGAGCCCTTTTTTACATACTGTTCCACAACTCCCGCAAGACCTCTCCACAATACAATATTATGCCATTCCGTTGTTGTCACACGTTCTCCGTTTTTGGCTCTGTATGACTCTGATGTTGCCATACGGAATTTTGCTACTTTTACATCCTGGTCAAGGTGTTTTACTTCAGGGTCATTTCCAACATTACCTACTAAAATAACTTTGTTAACTGACATACCATTTAAATTTTAGGTTAACGATAAATAAAATAAATTTTGAAGTTTAAATATACTTGATTTTCAAAATATATTGTGCTGTTTTTTTAATTTTTCTGTAAGTTTTTCCATCAAACGAGGAATAGCATATTTATGAAGGTCTTCTTTTTTAATTTGAAGGTAAAGCCCCTCAAGTTTACACCTGTTGTTTACTTTCAGATGAATAAGACGTGCATAAAGAGTTTGATGGCTAAGTACATGTTTGTGGCAAGCTGATATGGATTTTAGGCTATAGTTGCAACCTTTAAGAAAGGAGGGTTGATAACTTACTGCTTCTTCAGCACTTACTTCTTTTGATGTTTCTACTACCGGAAACTGATGAAGATTTTTCCAGATATCATTGGCAGTACGTTTTTCAAGCCAGATTGAACTGTCATTTTCAATTAAATAATAATAAAGGTAACGCAGTCGTTTTCTTGTTTTCTTTACTTTTGCCGGCAGTTGTTCTACTTTATTTTGACTATACGCAAAACATGAGGATGAAAGCGGACAATTGTAACAATCGGGTAAACGGGGAGTACATTGTAAGGCACCGAATTCCATTAATGCCTCGTTGTGAAAACCCGGATTGGTTTGAGGCATTATTTCGCATGCAGCCTTGTGAAATTCTTTTTTACCTTTTACTGAATCTGCAGGAGATGTTATGCCAAAGTACCTGGCTAAAAGACGGTAAACATTACCATCGAGCACAGGATGGGGCAGTCCAAAAGCAATGGAAGCAATGGCAGCGGCAGTGTATGGCCCCACTCCTTTTAACGAAAGTATTTCGGTGTAGGTGTGTGGAAAAATTCCATGGTGTTTTGTTTTGATAGTTTTGGCCGATTCATGCAGGTTTCGGGCACGGGAATAATAGCCCAACCCCTGCCAGAGTTTTAATACCTGGTCTTCACTTGCTGAAGCTAGAGCATCAATATTCGGAAAAGTTTGGATAAAGGTTTGATAATAATTTAATCCCTGCTCAATTCGGGTTTGCTGTAAAATAATTTCTGAAATCCAAATCTTGTAAGGATCATGTGTTTCACGCCATGGTAAATCCCTCCTGTTGATGTTGTACCATGCATATATTCTTTGTGTAAAATCAACCATTTCCTGTAAAATCCTTTAAATCTTTTAGAAAAACAAAAATAATTTATTTGAAAAGCTTTTGGGTTATTAAATAATTTATATTTTTGCACACCGTATTAATCTGATTAATTTATTGATATTTAAATATTTTAAGACATGACAAAGGCAGATATTGTAAATGAAATCTCAAAAAACACAGGTATTGAAAAGGTAACTGTTCAAAAAACAGTTGAAGCCTTTATGGAAACAGTAAAGGATTCTTTGGAAGATGGTAAGAATGTTTACCTGAGAGGTTTTGGTAGTTTTGTGGTAAAGAAAAGGGCAGAAAAAACTGCACGAAATATTTCTAAAAATACCACCATTATAATTCCGGCGCATAATATACCGTCATTTAAACCGGCGAAAACATTTGTGTCGAAAGTTAAAAATAACATAAAGTAACAGGTATGCCAAGCGGAAAAAAAAGAAAAAGACATAAGATGGCCACTCATAAACGCAAAAAAAGATTGCGTAAAAACAGGCACAAAAAGAAAAAATAGTTTTTCAGGTTTACTAACTGAATGAACAGATTAAACCTAAGGCAATCGTTGTCTTAGGTTTAATCTGTTATTAAAAGACACATTATTTATTTAACAGTATTAATATTTAGGTTGTGAGTAGTGATTTAATTATAGATGTCACTCCTTCCGAAATTGTTATAGCATTACAGGAAAATAAAAAACTTGTTGAATTAACCAGGGAAAAGAGCGGCGCAAAGTTTGCAGTAGGTGATATCTACCTTGGAAAGGTAAAGAAAATTATGCCAAGCCTGAATGCTGCGTTCATTGATGTAGGCTATGAGAAAGATGCTTTTTTGCATTATCTTGATATGGGCCCACAATTTGCAACTTTAAATAAGTTTTTACGATTAGTTTCTTCAAGGAAAAACAAATTTACTTCCATTTCAAAGATTCAACCTGAATCAGATATTAACAAAGAAGGTAGGATTACTGATTTATTGAAAGTGGGACAGAAAGTCCTTGTTCAGGTCGCCAAGGAGCCTATTTCCACTAAAGGTCCACGATTGACTTCCGAGATTTCGATTGCCGGCAGATTTATGGTATTGATGCCTTTTAGCGACAAAATATCTATTTCCCAAAAAATTAAGTCAAATGAGGAAAAAAGCCGGTTGAAAAAGCTGATTCAAAGCATAAAACCCCGTCAATATGGTGTTATAGTGCGAACGGCTGCCGAAGGTAAAAAAGTTGCTGACCTGGATCAGGAATTACGGAGTTTGGTTAATAAATGGGAAACCACTTTTAATAAACTTCGGAGAGCACAAATGCCTTCTTTAATAATTGGTGAAATAGATCGGGCTACGGCATTATTGCGCGATATTTATACCACGAATTTTAACAGCATCATTATAAATGACAAGTCGGTCTGCGACGAGATATCAAAT
>JBEPWX010000335.1:0-4542 GCA_041642235.1 Mariniphaga sp. | reverse complement strand
CGGCCACAATCTTCATCCAGCTTTGCACTAGGGCTGGTAAATGGATTAATTGGGATTTTCGGGTGGCACCTGTTTTTCAAACTGCACCCAAATCCTCCCGAAATTAAGCCTGCAAAATATTATACTCAGCTTTTGGGTGCACATATTGTGTTTGGATGGTTAAACGGCCTGGTGTTCAGAAATAGTCACCGGATTCGTTGATGAGTTATGATATATGTAAACTAGCAGATTATATAAACAAATAGGCGTACTGCCTTGTTTTGAAATAATGACCAGATTACCTGTTATACGTTGGTTCGACAGGAATACGGTAAAGCATTTGCGGTTTCCGTTTTCCTTTTTTTTAATGCCTGTTTTTCTGTTTGCTTTAAGTCAGGCACTTTTGGTAAACTGGGTTAATGCCTTTGCAGCCTTTTTTATAGTGCATTTTCTTGTATTTCCGGCAAGCAACGGATACAACAGCTATCAGGACCGCGATGAAGGCAGCATTGGTGGGCTAAAGCATCCACCCAAAGTTACCAAACATCTTTTTTATGTTTCGTTGCTTTTTGATATTATTGCACTTATTCTTGCATTATTAATCTCACCATTATTTTCATTTTTAGTTCTGGTATTTATAATTATATCGCGAATGTATAGTTTTCGCGGCATCCGGCTAAAGAAATACCCTGTAACCGGATTTCTGGTTGTATTTTTTTTTCAAGGAGCATATGTTTACTTTATGACACTGGTGGCGGTGTCGAACCAGTTTCTGCCTGGATTTTTTACCAGAGGAAATTTAATTTGCATGGTTATCTCCAGTTTATTTATCGGTAGTATGTATCCGCTCACCCAGATTTACCAGCACGAAGCTGATAAGCGAGATGGCGTAACCAGTCTTAGTTGTCTTTTAGGATACAGGGATACGTTTTTGTTTTCAGCTATTTTGTTTACAGCAGCGTCGGTCCTGCTGTTTTATTATTTTGGCAACAGGAATCACTATTCTTCCCTTCTGCTTTTTACGGTGCTTATTATTCCGGTGGTGGTTTTTTTGATGAAATGGTTTGATAAAGTACGCCGGAACAACAGGTTTGCCAACTATGAGAACACAATGAAAGCCAATATATTATCTGCAAGCTCTATGAATACATTTTTCCTGATTTTAATAATTAACAACCGGCTAGTGCTGTTTTAATATGAGCAGGATCATTTCTACCGGAACGGCAATACCTGAATATTCAGCCCCCCAGGAGAATATTCTCGGGTACATGTGCGGGGCATATAACGATGAAACTGTTTCACGCAAGCTGCGTATACTTTTTCATTCAAGTGGCATTGAATCGCGACACTCGGTAGTACCCGATTTTGGAAATATGAAAGGGGGAAATTTATTTTTTGGGAATGGGAAACCGGATGTGGAAAAAAGAATGTGTCTTTTTCAGGAGAAATCTTCTGCTCTTGCAATTGCTGCAATAAATAACCTTTTCAATAAACTTAATACAGATATTCAATCTTTTGGAATTACTCATCTGATAACGGTAACTTGTACGGGAATCTATTCACCAGGTCTGGAAATGGAAATTATGGAAAAATTGGATTTACCCCCTGATATTTTTCATACATCTGTAAATTTTATGGGGTGCAATGCTGCATTTCCGGCACAAAAAATTGCCGATTCATTTGCCCGCTCTGATAAAAATGCCCGGGTGCTTGTTGTGTGCGTTGAAATGTGCACCATTCATTTTCAACCTAAAAACGACAACGACAATTTGCTGTCGAATACTATTTTTAGTGATGGGGCTGCAGCATTGTTAATGGTTTCTGATGAATTTGCAAGTCAGCAAAACCTGAAAGGTCTATATGTTAAAGGTTTTTATTCCGGATTACTGGGGGAAGGTAAAAATTTGATGGGATGGAATATAAAGCCTCTAAATTTTGAGATGGTATTAAATGCAGGTATTCCTGCCTTTATTGGGCAAAAAATAAATCATTTAATAAATGAAACCAGCAGGAATCTGGATATTTCTGCCGATATGATTGATAAATGGGCAGTTCATCCGGGAGGGCGTAAAATTCTTGATCAGGTTAAGGTGCAGCTGGGACTAAATAATGGCGAAATGAATTATTCCTATCAGATTCTGAGGGAGTATGGTAATATGTCGTCTCCTACTATCCTGTTTATCCTGAACTTGATACTGGAGCAGGAAATGGAGCAGGGAGAGAAAATTATGGCCATTGGGTTTGGGCCTGGCATAAGTGTGGATACAGCATTATATCATTATGAGGAATAAATTTCAACAACGTTCCGCGCAAAGAGAACTGCTTGATTCACCAAATATCCCGGCAGAGCTGCTGATACAGAACCTGCGGGAACTTGATTTTTTGAACCGGAATACGGGGGGGCATGCAGTCAGTTTGGAAGGAATTAAAATGTTGTTGAATGATAAAAATAAAGCTTGTCATATTGCCGATTTAGGTTGTGGCAGTGGCGATACTTTAAGATATGTGGCTGCATGGGCGAGAAAACATGGGTATAAAGTAAAATTAACAGGTGTGGATATAAATCACGATGCCATTCAGTTTCTTAGAAAAATGAGCAGCAGTTATCCTGAAATAGAAGGTTATGCCGGTGATTACCGGGAGTTCATAGCCCGTTCACAGGTTGATGTTTTTCATTGTGGACTGTTTTGTCATCATCTGAATAATGAAGAACTAATGGACTTGCTGGGGCAGATGAATAAATCAGCTGCTGTGGGCTTTGTGATTAATGACCTGCAAAGAAGCCGGCTGGCTTATTATGGAGCTAAAGCTTTTACCACACTATTCAGGGGAAGTCCCCTTTCGAAACACGACGGGCCTGTTTCCGTGCTGCGTGGGTTTAAAAAAAAGGAGCTTGTTTTACTGTTTAAGCAGGCAGAAGTCAATCATTACCGGATCCTTAGCAGGCCGTTTTTTCGTTTTCTAATCGTTGGAAAAAATCCTGTTATGACTGAGAAGAGAAAAGTAGAAATAAAAAATATATGAACCAGTTTAGCAATAAAACACCAGAAGTGCTCATTACCGGTGCTGGCCCTACCGGTTTAATGATGGCGTGTCAGTTGTCGCTGTTTAATATTCGTTTCCGCATTATTGATAAAAAGCAGGCACCCTCATCCCATTCCGGTGCTATGGTTATTCATGCCCGCACAATGGAAATCTTTCAGCAAATGGGACTGGCAGAAAAGATGTTGGAGAAGGGTACTATTGTAAACGGATTATCTGTTTATTTTAATGGAAAGAAGTCAGGCCGGCAGGACCTAAAGGGAATTGGCTCTTCATTGTCACAGTTTCCTTACATACTATTGTTGGAACAATCAATAACCGAACGGGTGCTTATCGATTTTTTGCATCAGAAAGGTATTCGGGTGGAATGGGAAACTGAATTGATAAACGTGGTGCAGAATGAACGGGAAGTGGAGGCTGAACTTATCCTGCCAGTTGGTAACCGGGGAAAGGTGACGGCAGACTATCTGATAGCTGCCGACGGGGGTAAGAGTACTATTCGGTCGCTGCTAAAAATTCCTTTTGAAGGGAAAACACATAAAGCTGCTTTATCTGTTATGGAATGCGATACAGACATTAACTCGCCCTCCGATGAACTTCTTTTTTCCTTTTCCAGGCAGGCAACTACCGGATTTTTTCCTCTTCCCAAAGGAAACTGGAGGATTGATGCTGTTTTTCAGAGTATGAGAACAAAAAGCTGGTTGTCGTTTGATACGATTCAAAAGAAATTTAACCGGAAAACCAGGCTGAATGCCAACATTCGTAATCCGGAGTGGTTTTCAGTGTTTCATTCACATGGAAGGGTTGCACTTTTTTATAGAATTAACCGGTGCTTTCTTGTAGGCGATGCAGCTCATTTATTTACTCCAGTTGGCGGACAGGGCATGAATACCGGGTTACAGGATGCACATAACCTGGCCTGGAAGATTGCAATGGTGCTTAAAGAGAATATATCATCTGAGATTTTAGACACTTATCAGATGGAGCGAAAGCCTGTTGCCATCAGGACATGCCATTCCTCGGACAGATTTTTTAAATTGGCAGCTTCAGGAGGTATAGTTTATAAACTATTCAGAAATTATCTTCTCGCTCCGATATTAAAAGTATTATTTAAGTTAATGGCAGTAAAAAGAATATCAGATATTGTTTTTAAGAAAATCTCGGGGATAGGAATTTCCTACCCGGAGGGTTTTCTGAATTTCCACCAATCTGAAAGTATTCTTGCATCTGCTCCCAAGCCGGGGGAACGAATTCCTTTTTTCAAATATATTGACCCTGAAGGGGAGGTTGTAACTGTTGACGGGGAATTGTATAGCAACCGGTTTCACCTGTTGGTTTTTGGAGCAAATAAATCAAATATACAAGAACTTATGAAGATTGCGAAGAAGTTCCGGAATACTATTTCAACCCATGTAATTCCACTTAACAAAGATTCAGATGATTTATATGTACGATTTGGAATTAAATCACAGGGATGGTATCTGGTAAGGCCTGACCTTTATATTGCCTGCCGATCGGATG
>JBEPWX010000334.1:0-4548 GCA_041642235.1 Mariniphaga sp. | reverse complement strand
CAGTCTATTAAGGAGGAAAATTCTACTCCCTCACCCGTTAGAAACTTTGAATAAATGTCCTGAAAATCTTTCATGGAAATTTGCTGAACAGGATACCTGTCGGTAATTTCTTTTTCAAGAGCATTGGTGTAGCGCGTAAACACGCCTAAGTCTAATGGATATTTGCTTTTACTCATACCTACAAATTGACCTGATTTTTGAGCCTTTGATAAAATAGTTTCCCATTTTCGGATGCTGGTAACTCCACCTAATGTTTTTCCATGTGAAAGAATCATCATATATATTTCATTGAAAGGTTCCGTTCTGTCGAGATATTGGTCCAGCATGTCAGCTGCTTTCTCAGAATTAAAAAATAACCAATATGGCACAGAACTGGTTTGAATAGTCAGCAAAGGGGAATGAACAGTAAAGGATTCAACCAGGAGCCGATTACTGATTTGTTGGATGTTTTTATACCATTCACGATAGATGTCTGCAATGTTGGCGCTTATATCCTGAGGGTGGGTAAAGGTAATTTTTGAAACCTTATATCCCTTTCTTTTCGCTAATTCCAGAATTTCCCAGGTAAGATTTTCATCCAATCCCCATTCTGCTTCAGGTCTTTGACGGTCAGGTTTTGGTATTTTCCAACTTTTCACCTGTGCATTTACATCTCTCAGAAAGGTATCAATTCGTTTGCTTCCGTAATAATACTCATCTGGATTATAAGTTCCCAGCCCGCCAAATTGGAATGTATGGTTTTCGCCCACAGTGATTACCGGCCATTTCAGGTTACAATCGGCAATAAAAATAGTTCCTCCGGGTTGAAGGCGTTCCGTTATAAATTTTTCATACCAATAGGCTAAGCGCTGTTTTTTTATTCTAAAATAAGCTATCAATCCTGCCCTTACCCTGTCCTGAACAGGATCCATCATTTGTGAAAGATGCCATCCCGGGTTATTTTTCAGAAAAATTTCTCCTGCATTTTTTGACCACTTAATGGTATCTTCGGGCTTATCTACTGAAAAAGTTTTATCTTTTTTTATGGGAACAAGAAATGTTTGTGGGAGCCATGGTATGTTTAATGCCGCATATAGATGACTTAAAGCACCATTGGACGAACCAATAGCTATTGCTGGCCAGGTCCTTTCCGGATAGGAATGATAAATCCATTTGCTGATTTCTTCTGCATCAATGTTGTGAAGATGCTTCATAGATGTTGATTCCAATAAACCTCCATAAGAATAGAGTTTTTTCCTCCAGGATGGTGGAAGGGCATTAATTATATCTGAATATAGAGGTCCCGCCTTTTTTACCTTTTTAAAAACTTTCCCGTGGTGAAAGCTGCTCATTCCTGCTGCCATATCGGATGCTGAATCGAACCGGGAGAGGAAACCAGGTATCTTTCTTCCTTTTTTGTGAAATAAATTGCTCATATAAATAACCCGTACGGTTTAAACTGGTACAAAAAGTTGAAGTAATAATAAATAAACAAGATGTAACCTGGTTTGTTGCTGTTAGCTTTTGAATTCAACGCTTTTATTCAGCAAGATTTTCTTATCAGGCATTCCTCAGATATTTTTTTTAGTGGCAGGATATCCTCAGGTAAGTTCAAGACCATACTTTGTTCGCTTTTAATTGAATTTAATCTGTAGTTGATCTGATCTTGATCTGTTTTTGAATAGTTGATTTCTGGTGTAAAATTATTGAACTAATTTTGATATCATACTGGTGGTGTATTTCAGATAGTACATCTGTAGTTCTTAAATGTCGACTAAGCATTAGCGGGATTACATCAGTGAAGTTATTTTTTTATTTGCTATAGACCATGTAAGCCCATATTTATAGTTACCCATTTTATGAGTAAAAAACATGTCGGAGAATTGAAAACTATTGAAACGATTGTTCATCTTGCACAGGATATGAAACTGCTGAATAAACCAGGAAACAACATATTAATCCTGCTGAATATGGAATTTGTTGTACTGGCATTTTTTATTTAGCGGGGCTGCACCAGTTATAATGCAGGTAAATACTACTGTATTTTCATTATCGAAGATTTTATATAAACATTTTAGGTCGATATATATCAAATGTATGAAAAGTCTGTTAATCCTGCTTCTTTGTGATTTATGGCAGAAAAGTAAAACAGCTAATAGTTGTATATTTGCTGTGAAAAAAAAATTAAACAACTCTAAAAAATGGCAGATTTTAAATACCAAAAACCGTTTCCTGTTTTAAAAGACGATACAAAATACCGCTTAATAACAAAAGATTATGTATCATTAGTAGAATGTGATGGAAGAAAAATTCTGAAAGTGGCTCCTAAAGGATTGGAGTTATTGGCAAAAGAAGCTTTTACCGATGTTTCATTTTACCTGCGTGCATCTCATTTGCAAAAACTGGCTAATATTTTGAAGGACCCGGAAGCCACCGATAATGACCGGTTTGTTGCACATACAATGTTGTTGAACCAGGTTGTATCAGCAGAAGGGGAATTGCCTACGTGTCAGGATACAGGTACTGCTATTGTAGTTGGCAAGAAAGGAGAAAATGTTTATACCGGCGTAAACGATGCCGAATACTTGTCAAAAGGAATTTTCGAAACTTATAAGGAAGAGAATCTGAGGTACTCTCAGGTAGTTCCTTTCACTATGTTTGATGAGAAAAATACCGGCACGAATCTGCCTGCTCAAATAGATATTTATTCCGAAGAGGGGAGCAGCTATGAGTTTTTATTCATTACTAAAGGTGGTGGTTCGGCAAATAAAAGTTACCTGTACCAACAAACTAAATCGTTACTGACCGAAGAGAACCTGACCAAATTCATCAAAGAGAAGATTAATGATCTGGGAACATCGGCATGTCCTCCCTATCACCTTGCACTGGTGATTGGCGGTACATCAGCTGAAGCCACTCTTTCGGCAGTGAAAAAAGCTTCAGCAGGTTATTACGATTACCTGCCAACTGAAGGAAATGAAAGCGGGCAGGCTTTCAGAGACCTGGAGTGGGAGAAAAGAGTAGAGCAGATTTGTCGTGAAAGTGGGATTGGTGCACAGTTTGGCGGTAAATATTTTGTACACGATGTACGCGTGATCCGTTTGCCGCGTCATGCCGCGTCATGTCCGGTAGGACTGGGAGTAAGCTGCAGTGCCGACAGAAATGTTAAGGCACAGATTACTTCCGACGGCATCTTCCTTGAGCAACTGGAAAAGAATCCTGCACGATTTCTTCCCACAGAGGCACCCCATTTGCAACCAGCTGTTAATGTTGATTTAGACCAGCCTATGGAAGAAATCCTGAAGGAGTTGGATAAACATCCGGTGAAAACACGGCTAAATCTTAGCGGAACATTAATCGTGGCCCGCGATATTGCACATGCACAGATAAAAACGATGCTTTATGAAGGCAAACCCATGCCTGAATATTTCAGAAACCATCCGGTTTATTATGCCGGCCCGGCAAAGACACCAAAAGGGATGGCATCGGGAAGTTTTGGACCAACAACTGCCGGAAGAATGGATCCCTATGTAAATGAGTTTATGAAACATGGTGGTTCGATGATAATGGTGGCAAAAGGCAACAGAACCAGTCAGGTTACCGATGCCTGTGAAAAGCATGGTGGTTTTTACCTGGGATCAATCGGCGGACCCGCAGCTATTTTAGCCCGCGACAGCATTAAATCGGTGGAGGTGGTCGATTTTCCTGAACTGGGAATGGAGGCCGTTAGAAAGATTAAAGTGGAAAATTTTCCTGCTTTCATTATCGTTGACAATAAGGGAAACGATTTTTTTAAGCAGCTGTAGTTCTGCTTAAATTCTGTTGAAGAACGCAGCCCTTGCATGTTTATTAAAAGTTCGATCCTTCATGATATTTGAAAGATCGAACTTTTTATTTTCGGTGATGGCAATAGTTAGTAAATAAAAAAAAATTATTTGCCGTTAAGCCCTAATTTGTTTCCTTCGGAATCGATAAACAGAGCAAAGTAATCCTGGCCCTCTGCTTCAATTTTAGTTCGTGGTTTCACAATTGACCCCCCGTTTGCCTTAATTTTTTCAATGGTTTCATCCAACTTGTTTTCCACATTGAGGTTAATTATAACTCCATCTTTTGAAGGTTTAAATCCGGGAGTACTGAATATTACCCCTTCGCCGGTGGGGAGAAATGCCTTTTTTTCTTTCCCTGATTCCTTAGTTTTTAAGTTCATATTCAGGATATTGTTATAAAATTCAACCGCCCTGTCAAAATCTTCAGCCGGGATTTCTATCCATGATATTAAACGTTCCATATTAATTGTTTTTATTATTCAACAATGGAATGAAATTAGAAGTTTATGACATTCGGGTGTATAATCATTAATCCTGTTCATTCACCGGCTTTACTCTGGTCAGAAGGTAAGTATTTCGTAAAAAAGCCAATGATTTCCTCCTTTACAATTTTAGGATGTTCATGGCCAATCCCAGGAAATGTAACTATTTCGCCCTTAACATTTTTCAGATTATAGATTTCTTTGCATTTATTCCAACGGGCGGGTTGTATTTCCTGACCGAGTAGTTTATAAACAAGTTC
>JBEPWX010000333.1:0-4564 GCA_041642235.1 Mariniphaga sp. | reverse complement strand
TCTCAGGAAATAATTTCGGCAGGGCTGAAAAAATGTATTCAGCTCAGGCATTAGAAAATGCAAGTGAAATATTTGAATCATCAAACAGGTTGCCGGATTCATAATAAAAAAAAGTGAACAAAATGAACCGATTAAAATTTTCTTATTTAGTAGTATTGATTATACAGTTTTTTCTTTTCCCTGATTATCTGACTTCAGCATCTCAAATACAGGAATCTCAAACCCGGGAAGTGAATCAATCCTTTATTTATGAAGAATTTGAACTTATTGGAGGTGTAGAAGTTGCGGATATTAATTTCTGGCAGGAATGGATAGATGGATCGTATAGCCGCCGACGTGTAATTCAATTAAAAGAAGGGGCAGACAATGGTCGCGCTGAAACGGTATTTTTTGAATCTTCGGCAAAATACGACATTACCCTTATTTATGTTGAAGGAAAAAAGCCGGATTCAAAAATTATTCTTTCCATTAACGAACAACAGATTGGAAAAGTTGAATTTGGTTCATCCTATTCATTTAAGGAAGAAATTTTTAAGGATGTTAATGTTCAGAAATGGAGCACCATTAGATTGGATTTCGAAGGAGAGGATGATGCCAAATGTCGTCTCGAAAAAATTATTCTTACTCGTGTTGGACCGTTTGACGGCAACATTGTTAATTTGACAAAACCAACAACATTAAGGCTTTTTGAATCTTTGGATGATGTACAAAAAGGCAGGAGGATTTTTCATGATTATGTACTACAGGGAGTCGCAAATGCTAATAATAAAAGAAATCAGGAATTAGACTCTATTAAAAATCAGAAAGCAACAGAAGCGATCGGTTCAAGATGGCAAGATAGCGGCATTGAAAAATGGAAGTTAAAACAGGAATCAGTAAGGCAAAATTTACATAAACATTTTGGCGAATTTCCTGAAAGAACACCACTAAACGCAAAGATTACCGGGAAACTGGAATATGAAAAATACACTATTGAAAAACTTATTTTTGAGAGCCAGCCCGGATTTTATGTTACTGCAAATTTATACGTTCCTAAAGGGCGTGAATTCCCTGTCCCGGGGGTTGTATTTCCCCTTGGACACAGTGATGTAGGTAAATCAAGAGATAATTATCATATGTCGGGGCTGGGCCTTGTACTGAAAGGTTATGTAGTGCTTGTTTATGATCCGATAGGGCAGGGAGAACGATCAGAATACATTAATGAAGATAACGACTGGTTGGTTCATGTTGGTGTCGACCAGCACTGGTATGTTGGAAGGCCGGCCTTTTTAGCCAACTGGACCCTCTCGGGTTTGCGGACCTGGGATGGAATCCGGGCAGTTGACTATCTGGTTTCCCGTCCTGAAGTTGATGGAAATAAACTTGCAGCAGTTGGTTGCTCAGGTGGCGGTCAAATGGCTTTACTTATAACTGCTGTTGATGAACGCATTAAAGTTTGTGCTGCCTCACACCCCGGAGGACCAATGGAAAATGCCTATTTAACCGGAAAAAGATTGCCCGATAAAGAAATTTACAGCCTTATTCCACCCCGTCCGCTAAGGATTATTGTTGGAATTGAATCTTTGGAAGAACCACGTCACAGGGAATATCTTGAAGATATGCAGCTTTTCTACGAAGGATTGCGTGCCGGAAAACAAACTGCTGAAATTGATGTAGTTCCAGGACCACATTCCATGAACCGTTCCAACCGGGAATCTGCCTATGAATGGCTGAATAAATGGTTTGATAAGGAAAAAGAAGGGAAAGCAGAGGATGATCTTAAAGTTGAGAAGGAAGAAGATCTTTGGAGTACTGAAAGTGGAAATGCATTGGCTTCATTAGGCAGTGAAACCGGTCAGACTCTAAATGCAAAACGTGCCCGGCAGATTTATAATTCAAATAAAGATTTTAATGTACTCAAGGAAAACATTGCAGAAAGAATCGGTTTATATAATTCCGGTGATGCCTCCCTGTTAAAAGTGAAGACTTACGATTTAAATGGAATTCAGGATTTAACTGTTGAAAAATTATCCTTTGAAAGTGAGGAGGACGTAATTATTCCATCGCTCCTGATTAAACCCCAAAAAATCAAATCCGACAGCCCGATTTATTTTTATGTGTCAGAAAATGGGAAACCAATCGGTTATCAAAGTCCGAATCTGCCTTTCCTGCTGGCAAAGGAGGGTTACATAGTATTTGCAGTGGATGTAAGGGGAACAGGTGAGACAAGCCCGACGCCTTCTTTTTCTTCAAATCAGTTCACAGGTTATACTCCTATGTTGCGGGTGCATGATGATCTTGCAATCCAAAGTTCTGAATTTGGACAAACAACCCTTGGGATGCGTACTCGTGACATTATACGCGGCATCGATTTTATAAAATCGAGGGAAGATTTGAGTAACCGGAGAATCATAACAATAGGAGAGGGACTCGGTGGATTGTGGACTCTAGTTGCTGCTGTATACGATGAACGGATTAATAATATCGTAACTGTTGGCACTTTGCCTTCCTACATGCCTTTGCTCGAAAATAAATATTACAATAACGTATGGGGGTACTTTTGGGTACCTGGAGCTCTAAAGGATTTTGATATTCCTGATTTGGCAGCATTAAATGCCTCGAAGCAACAGTTGTGGATTGATCCTGTCAATGAATTAGGCAATACCAGTTTAGAAAAGGCCAATAGGTATTTAAAGCAAAAGAATCTTAAAGTAGTCAATTCATCTGATGGCTCGCCGGGAAGCATAACTAAATTAATTGTTTCAACTTTTAAATAAGATCGTATTCATGAAAACAAACAGGAGAAAGTTTTTCCAGGTTGCAGGAGTTGCAGGGACGGGTTTGATGGCGGGAGGATTATCATCCTATAAAAATACCGGAACAAATAATTCATCTCTTGCTTCTGTTAAAATCGCTGCTGAAACCAAACATTCACGGCAGTTTAATATGTGTGGTTATGTGGCACCTAAACTTGAAACGGTACGGATTGGAATTATCGGTTTGGGGGTTCGTGGAACAATGGCGGTTGAATGGTCGGTCGCTAACCGCTCCAATTCCATCGATGTGCCCGATTTTACGGACGGAGCCTGGAAAACAAATGTCCCGGTTGATATTAATAGGATAGGGGTTGGTTGAATGTTACTTTCATTAAAAAAATAGCATATGTTAAATATTAAAAAAAATTGCGTTGTTCTTTTAAGCATCTTTTTAGTTTCAATGGTTTTAGTTTCCTGTTCAGGAACAGCAGAAAACAGAGAAAAAGATAATTCAATTAAACCTTATGCTGAAAATCCATTTTACTGGCAGTATAAAGGTAATCCGGTTCTTTTACTTGGCGGCACCTGGCAGGATAATCTCTTTAATCATCCTGTTGGTCTGGAAGAGCATCTGGATAAATTGGTCGCCAGTGGCGGAAATTATGTCCGTAATACGATGAGCCACCGGAACGAAGGAAATGTGTTCGCTTTTTCTCAAAAAAATGGAAAATTTGATCTGACTGAATTTAACGAGGAATACTGGCAACGTCTGGATAATTTTTTAAAACTGACTAATGAACGTGATATCATTGTTCAAATAGAAATGTTTGATGCATGGGACAATATGGAAGACCATCAATCTTTAGGAGGGTGGTCGAAAAATCCGTTTAACCCAGATAATAATATCAATTATACTGAAGAGGAATCGGGATTACCTACAGAAGTTAACTACCGGCCAGGAGAAAAACCCAGTGGACATCCCTTTTATAAAACTGTTCCTGATTTAGATAATAACAAGCTTATTCTTGGCCATCAGGAAGCTTATGTTGATAAATTATTATCCATTTCATTTGAGTACCCGAATGTGCTTTATTGCATTCAAAACGAAAGTGGAGAAGAATTGGCTTATGGTGATTACTGGATTCGGTATATCAGGGATAGTGCCCGGGAGGCTGGTAAGGAAATTTATACAACTGATATGCGCCGCATCAATGATATAACTGCAGCTGATCATGCCTTTATCTACCAAAATCCTGACCTTTATACCTTTGTCGATATATCGCAGAACAACTCACAGAATGTTGCAACCGGTCAGCTGCACTGGGATCGTATTCAGGAAGTACGTGGCATACTGAAAGAAAATGGCATCCGGCCTATGAATAACATAAAAATTTACAGCAGGGAAGAGGGCGAACCACACATAAACGGTCCGCAGCGATTTTGGCGTATTATTACCGGAGGTTGTGCCAGTGCCCGTTTTCACAGACCTCATCCATTGGAAGGCGGTCCTGAAAACCATTATAAACTTAGTATGCATGGATTGGGACTTCATCCTCAGGCTCAGACGAACATTGCAAGTGCACGAAAGTTTTTGGAAGCAGTAGATATCTTCACTTGCGAACCTAATAATGAATTACTGGGAGAGCGATCGGAAAATGAGGCATATTGCATTGCTGAAGAAAGAAATCAATATGGAATTTTTTTTCCTGAAGAAGGAGCTGTTATGCTGGACCTTTCCAATGCAGACGGGAAATGGCAGTTAAAATGGCTGAATATATCAGAAAACAGATGGCTCGATGAAAAGGAAATGTTTCAGGGCGGTGTTTTGA
>JBEPWX010000332.1:0-4567 GCA_041642235.1 Mariniphaga sp. | reverse complement strand
CCACAAGCCATGAGCCAAAACACCAATCAGCATATTGGGAGCTGCCGCCTTCCATCCGACCCATCGAAAACGCTTTCTTACAAGCAGGTATAATACAATAATCAAAGTTAACGCCAGGTATCGCCAAAATAGCAAAGTGAAAGGTCCGGCGTAAGAAAGCCCGTATTCGGCTCCTATAAATCCAGAATTCCATAGGAGAACGAATCCCGTAACTAAAATAAGTGTGGTCCTTTTCATCATTTCTCCGGTGGTTATTTCTAAGTTACTACTTCAATACCTAAAACCAATTTCAGAACTTTATTAATCAGATCGACCCTAAAAGAAAAACCTGGCTATTACCTTCATTCTGATAGTTTTTTTATTGAAGCGGGCTAATTTCCATTACAATATAACTCGACAGGGTGTCGGTTGCCAACAGTTTGTTTCCATATTTTCAATTTAGACCTCCTACTCAGTTATTATCAGCAGATGTTGATTCACCATCCAAATGCAAAATGCTTAAAGAAGATCATTGATTATTCAAAAAACTGAAATGTGATTTCTTTAGGCATAAAGCGGGCACCTTTAAAACCGGTTATTACTTAAGTTTGCCAGTGTTTGCCTGCATTTAATTAGCCACAAAGTTCCTGCCTTAAGCAATAATCAGAAACTGGAGTTTTGTTACTTTTACCATTATGATGTTGATTCTATAGTTGTAATTCTTGTATATGTGTTTTAAATTAGTACAATTTTTTCAGATTAAGGTTTAAAATTTACGAAGCGGCGGGTACTGGTGGAGTCCTAAGGGGTACTCAGCAGATAACATATGGCACCAATACCTGGATTACTGCAAAACTACTTTCTTCCTGTAACCCGGCAGTAAGGAATAAGGATTTAATGTTCGTTACATCAGGGATGGTGCGTACCGAAGATTAATTAAGAAACAAAGGCCGAATTATAAACTGCTCAATCGATTTATAAACAAGATGTTTATTAGGAACCCATCAATTCGTCTAACTTTCCCAGCTGGCTTTTCTCCCTCTGTATAAGCTCTAAAAATTCCTTCAATGTATATACAGTATCAGATTTTATATGATTATAATCAAATCTTGGTAAGACACTTATTATATCTTCAGTGTTTTCATTATAATGTAACCAGATTGCCTCAATATTCAAAGCATGAATTCTTAAAGTTCTCAATTCGCCAACCGAATTATTTTTCCTATCTGTCTGCTTTAATCTGGACATTGAACTGTCCATTTTATCAAAAAAATCCTTGTTGGTATTCATTTGAATCAATTCAGGATTCTCTTCATTTAAGCTCAACTCGTAAAATGCAACAGGTGAATTTTCTTTAATTTCCAATACCCTTAAAGAAGATGGGTTTTGAGGAAGCTTCATTCCTCGTTTTATTTCATTTAGTCCGACATTAAAAACATAATGTGGTAGTCTAATGTCATTCATTACCACGTCTTTCAATGTTTCAATCTTTTCACCATAAACATTCAACAAAGGTCGGACCGAAGGAATAGGCTTTAATAATACGGGGTTAAAAACCAAATCTTTATACCACATCAGATAAAAATATTTTTTAGTAAAATAGGTATGAGTCCAGGTGCCACTATTCTGATAATTAGTTGCAAACTGATTGTAAGTTAAGGTACTTTTCCCATAAATAGGATCATCAATATGAAGATATTCAACTCCCTGAGATTTTGATACACCATATATCACCATAAAATGTCCACCTCCACCATTCCACCCAATACGTGCTCCGATAACCAGACCATTTTCCAACTCTTGTTTAATTCTGTCCCACGTGATTGTTCCGCTTTGATAGCTAATAAAATTATTTGTTCTGGTCAAAGCTCTATCGAGATACCAGGGTACATTGCAAGCGGAAGGTACAGGAGAATCACAACAAGTTTTCTCTAATTCTTCACTTGCAACTTTGCATTGTGTCCAGGGACTAAACACCGAATAAAATTTTGAAACACTTTTAGAAGTTGCAGCCCAACACCAATTGGATTGGGTTTGAAGTTCCATGTCAAATGAAAGGATCAATGATGAATAAAACCAATCCAATACTGAAAAGTCTAAAATAAATCGATTGGTCAATTTATTTTCCAGTACAAGTTCGTTATAAGCCATTTGTTTTGGTTTTAAAATTTTACTAATTCAATCTTCAAAGAATGCAAATGAATTTGCATGTATAATTACTTTAGTGAACACTTCTATAGGCACTATGTAATATACAAAAAAAATCAGTTTGTGTCAATATTTATACTAATAAGAAATTATACGGTTGGTATGAGATATGGGTGGGACATAAGATAATTTGTCTCAATCACAGATTCTCCAAATGCCCAGCCAGCCTTGCTCTCTGGTAGAGAAACTGTTTCTGACTGATGAAATTACTACCTGTGCAGAAAGGATGTCAATACATCCGGGAAGATCAGAAATGTGATCTGGCTGCAGTTTAAATGAATAGTGAAAAGAATTCTGGCTTCATAAATTTGCAGAAAAGAAAACGAAAACAACACCGATTAACACATGCTTCTTCATTTTATTCAATCACCTGGCGACTGAAACCGGCATTAACTTGCCCTTTTCTGCTGATTCATAGAGAGCAAAAATTACCGACAGGGCATTAAGTCCATCAATTCCCCTGGTACCAATCTGCGGAGGTTTATCATTTATAACACAATCTGTGAAATGGGCAATTTCATTTACATACCCGAGTGACATAAATTCATCCACGGCAGGCTGAGTCCAGCCATGAGTGAAATCGGCCTTTTCAATGGCATATTTAAATCCTGGCCTGCTATAGACTGATAAGGGAGATCCCTTAGTGAGATCAATATGAATATTTCCTTCTGTACCATATATTTCAACTTTATCATCCATTCCACCGCAAGTGATGTAATTTCCCTCTACAAAGCCACGTATTCCGTTTTCGAAAGTCAACAATGCCGCTGCCCAGTCTTCCCCGGTATAATCTTTATGTAAAAGATTATTATTTGATCCTTCCGTTTTCATTCCCATCACCTGCGTTATCTTCTGATTTGTTATCCAGGGAAGAAAGCCGACCGGATGTATCCCCAAATGGATCATGGCTCCGCCTCCGCAATATTTTTTCTGCTGGGCAAATATTGAGTGGGATCCATTATGTGTTTCCTTGGCTTTCACGTATAAAATATCCCCGATACCACCTTCTTCGCAAATCTCCTTTGCCCGGATTAGGGCAGGTGCAAAGATCCAGTCCTCTGCATACATAAGTTTCACTCCGTTTTGCTCACATGCTTTCAGCATTTCCATGCCATCTTCAACGGATGTTGCAAGCGGCTTTTCACAAATAATCGCCTTTTTACCAGCTCTGGCTGCATCTGTGACCACATCCCTGTGAAGGTAATTGGGAACACAGACACTGACCAGATCGAGTTGTTCTTTTTCAAACATCTCCCGGTAATCTGTATAACGCTTTGGAATATTGTATTTTGAACCAAATTCTTCTAAATTATCAATGGCTGCAACCGAATGTATTTCCACAAAGGGACTTCTTTTATAGGATTCCGCATGCAACATGGCGGCAAATTTTGATCCTACTATTCCAACCTTTATTTTCTCCATATTTATTGTTTACTGAATTTCACTTACCATTTCAATATTATCATTCGGACAACGCCAGACGCAGATACCGCAACCAACACATTCCTGCTCATCAATCAGGGGTTTGTTATCATTGCCAGTGATTGCAAAAGAATTGCAGATTGACGCACAAAGCATGCAACCTTCACCGCAGCCGCAATTCAAACAGCGGCCGGCTTCCTCAACTGCTTCCTCCTCCGTGAACGGACGGCTGTATAATTCAAAATTTTCAACCCGCTTTGATGCCTCAACAACATAATTCCTTTTTGAATGCGACCTTGGGATACCACCTTTTGTCTCAAGTACATGATTTGTATCGACCTGGTTCAATTCCTTTACCTGGCGGATAACTGCCTTTTCTTTCAAAATTTTCTTATCCACTGCAGCAGCAGCCTTTTTCCCACTGGCAACTGCAGAAATTATATCACTTGCACCAAGTGCTGCATCTCCTATTGCATAGACATCGGGTATCCCGGTTTCAAATGATACGGGATCCACCTCGAATTTACCATTCAGTGAAAGCTTCGATAAGTCCGGGTCTTGTAAACCAATTACTTTCTGACCCAGAGCGGAAATGACCGTATTAATTTTCAGTATAAATTCGGTGCCCTCTACTTCGAAAGGTTTTCTGCGGTTGTTAGAATCTTTTTCTCCCAGCACGTAATTCACCATGCAAATCCCGGTAATTTTACTATGCAATAAATAAAGATTTTTTACTTTTAAACTAAAATAAGATATAATATTAGTGTAAAAGTAAAAGAGGTGGTACTATGAATTATCGTCAAAAATTAAATAATTTAATCGAAAAGAATGATGGTCTTATTCTTACTAAAGATTTGGAAGAAGAAAATATTCCTCGAGAATATTTATCTATTTTTTTAGAAGAAGATAAGTTGGAGAGGATCAAAAGAGGGGTTTATACAACTCCTGCTACTTTTAA
>JBEPWX010000331.1:0-4569 GCA_041642235.1 Mariniphaga sp. | reverse complement strand
GTTGTTCTTTGTGGTGGTGAACCTATGAGCCGTTTTGACGATTTAGTCTAATTATAAGACTTACCCCTACCATGAAAACCTCTTGTCATAAGAGGTGCCAGGCAGGTAGGGAAAATTACTGCTATTCATATGTTTTCGGAACAATTTGACCAATACATTTACCTTAATCTTGAAAAAGAAGAAAACAAACAATTATTCGAACAAAATTACCCTTTCCTGATTTAATCGCAAACTTGTTTATTTATGCAGGAAAGAAGAGAAACGAAGGGACAAGACCGGAACCTGATAGCTGAGATGAACAGTCTGATAGATTACGGAAGCTTTAATGTGGTTAAAAACAGAATTAATAGGAACGATTTGAAAGAAAAACAAAGTTGAGTTGTACCATCAGCGATCCAGTGCCTGGCGAACCTGGGTTTCAAGTTTAACTTTAAGAGCCGGGTCAATTTTTAGCTGTCTTGCCAATTATTCCAAATATGATCGCTCCATGAAATTTTCATCATCCACCATCAAAACACTTGCGATATACATCATGGCTCCGGTTTTCCCGTTCCTGTTTTAGGATGCTGCTGTAGTTCTGTTAATAATGCTTTTGCTTTTTTGAATGCAGCGGGTTCATTGTTCTTTAATCCGGCAAGGTCTTTGGAACGTGCTTTCAAACCTTTAAAAGACAACAGGATCCCACCCATCGGGTTTAGCCGGAGCCACAACAATTATGACACAGTAAAAGTTGTGGGTAATGCTCAATACGATGCGGATTATACAAATGGTTCAGGCAACGACCATATTATGTATGCGATTCCGGTTTCAATACTTAATGGCCCTGTAAAAATTAAGGCAGCATTACATTATGAAACAGTCCCTGAAAGTTGGCTGGAAGATTTGTTTAAACATTCAGACAAAGATGATGACATCAATCGGTTTAAGACAATGTACAATCAGATGAAAAACAAATCTTTTACACTAGCCCAGGATTCAATGCAACTTAATATCACCGGTATTCAGACGAATTATAACAGGTTATTTTATATATATCCAAATCCCAGTTCAGGAAAAATACATTTTAAACCAACCAATGAAACCTATAAATTTTCAATTTATTCATCAAATGGTAGTTGCATAAAAAAAGGATTAATCAAAGCCACTGAGAACGAACTGGAACTGGGATTACCTTCCGGAAACTATTTATTTGTAGTTGAGTCGTCAGATACTCGTTATGTAAACAAACTGGTCGTGAAGAAATGAATTATTACCGCTGGATACTATAATTATTTGTAATTACTTAATGATTGACACTTAACATTTTATTTTTTGCTTCATCTGGTCGCAGATTGGATTCCACATCACCCAAAAATATGACGCAGTTGAGAAACTGCATTTCTCAATTTTCATTACATTCGCTAGAAAAATAAAATCTGACCGATGAAACAAATTTATCTCACTTTGACAATCATTCTAATTACTTCATTTTCAGTACAGGCACAACAAATATTTAAAAAATATTCAGGCTTTGATATCGGTAATCCAAAGATGAAAGGAAATTTTCAGTTTGACGAAAAACTGCAAAAGTACACAGTTGCGGGAGCCGGTTACAATCTTTGGTTCGAACGTGATGAATTTTATTTTGTTTCGCAGGAAGTGGAAGGGGATTTTATGATATCTGCCAACCTTAAATTTATTGGTGAAGGTATTGAACCACATCGCAAAATGGGTTTAATGATTCGGAATTCGCATGCTGAAAATGCAGTTTATGTGGATGGAGCGGTTCATGGTGACGGTTTAACTTCGCTTCAATATCGCGCTAAAACAGGTGCTGAAACGCTAGAAAAAGCAGCAGATAAGAAAAAGATTCAGGATTTTGTTCAACTTGAAAGAAAAGGTAATCAATATATTTTTCGTGTTTCAAAAAACGGACAACCATTGGTTGAAGTAGGAAAGGTGGAACTGGAAATGGGAAAATCTGTTTTGGCTGGAATGTTTATTGGTTCACACAATATTGATGTACTTGAAAAGGCTGAGTTCTGGAATGTACGCATTGATAAACCAGCTGTGGAAGGAGTTGACGGATACCAGAATCCTTCACCCAGCCGCCTTGAAATAGTGGATGTTGAAACCGGAATCAGAAAAGTATTATTCGAAACTGAAATGCATATTGAAGCCCCAAACTGGTCGAGAAATGGAAAATACCTTCTGTACAATTCGGAAGGTAAACTTTACCAATTCAATTTGGCAGATAATAAAATTTCGAAATTAAATACAGGTTCAGTCACTTCTAACAATAACGATCATGGTTTTTCTTTTGACGGTAAAATGCTTGCGATAAGCAGCAGCACCGAATACGAAGGACGAAAACATTCGATGGTTTATACCGTTCCTGCACAGGGAGGAACACCAAAATTAATTACTCAGAAAGGTCCGTCATACTGGCATGGCTGGTCTCCTGACGGAAAATGGCTGACCTACACCGCCAACCGGGAAGATAACTGGGATATTTATAAAATTCCATCATCGGGAGGTAAGGAAATTCGCTTGACGTCAGCAAATGGTTTGGATGACGGCCCGGAATATTCTCCCGATGGAAAGTACATTTATTTTAATTCAACCCGCACCGGACTAATGCAAATATGGCGAATGAAACCCGATGGTTCTAATCAGGAACAAATAACTTTTGATAATTATCAGAATTGGTTTGCACACCCGGCACCGAATGGAAAACAGATGATTATTCTTTCGTATCCAACTACTGTCCCAGCGGCATCACATCCGCACAATCAACGCGTTATGCTACGACTTTTGTCGGTAGATGGCGGTGACATAAAAGTGGTGGCATTTCTTTATGGCGGGCAGGGAACAATTAACGTCCCCTCCTGGAGTCCCGATTCTAAAAAAGTAGCGTTTGTTTCTTACACGTATTAGAAAAATTAGAAATTTTATCGATTTGATAATATCACAGGAACAAGGGATCATAAGCGATATTTATGTAGGCCACGTTGTTTACCGAAAGATTATTTTTTCAATTTCAAGCTGAAACTTTTCTTCCTTTTTGTTGCCAATAAGGAATGCAATTTCAGAGATTGTATTGTCCGAATAATTTGGCATGTCCAAATTTCTTCCTCTGAAAACAGGATACATATCTTTCAGCAGGATTTCAATCGTCTCCCAGTCTCCGGAAGTTTGGAAAAAAGATACGTAGGAATAGTAATCATTGCGTTTAGCCTTCATCCGGAGCTGGTATTTCTTTCCATCACCTTTAATGCGGAATGTAACTTTTTCAAACCCGGCAACATCGGTTTTATTACAATCGTAACGCACAGAACAAAATCCGCCGCTATTTTCCAGGGAAACAAAACCTTTAAAAACTGCATTTCCTTTTTCATTAACAGCGATACTACTCTGCGAAACACCTCCCATAACAATATCATTTACAACATACCACTTTTCTATGCTGCTGCTTTTTGAAGATTCAAAAATGACCATAACGTTTAAAATTGAAATGAACATGAATTCTGAAAATATACAATTTCATAAGCTCTGTTTTTCATTAACCCTCTAATGAGTAATTCCTGTCCGGAGGTTACATAATTACCCATTGCGTTTAAACTTTTATTACATTATTTAAACAATAATAAAAGTAAAAAGTTGCCGCTCCTTTAAATAGTCAGGGATAATACCATTTCGGTACAGTTCTTTATCTGGTTAAAAGAAATATCAACATTCTCTAAGAATTCCAACCTGTGATTTCGCTGAATTCCCCACATTACTGCATCGAAAACCAGCAGAAATGAACCTTGCAGGATTAAGGAGTTTCCGTAACCATTCAACAAGTCTTTGTTCTTTTCTTTTTTTAATGAGAGATTTTTCAATAAAAATCCAGTTCCGATGTAAGCCAAATCAAGACCACCATTTATTAAATACAATTTTTCGATTTTATAATGGTTTTGCACCATCATTCCGTTCGTAAGATCTTCAAAACCACCCGAAAGATTATTGTACAAAGCAAAACCAGCGATGGATAAATTCACAGTATTCCAAAAGAAATTCATTTGATGGAAATATTTTGTGTCTCCTGCATTTTGATTCCAGCCAATTCCTCCAATTATTAAATTTGCAACCGCCCAACTTCCCAAAACGTACATTCCTGTGTTATTGTATTGCAAGCTTTTCTGGTAAAAATCGGCATGGGATTGATCTTGTGCCATTGACATCAGGAATGTAAAAACCAGCAGTATTATAACTGTTGTTTTTAATGAAATGCTTTGTGATATCATTTTAATTTATTTTCAGGAAAACTACCGGGACGAACATAATCAAAGGCAGCCAATTGTTCAACTTTGTGATAATTGTACAAACCTGAAATACAAATATCGTTCACTTCATTTAAATTAACTTCGCCATTCTTCTTCAACGTTCCCTGTGGAAGAAAAACAGATTGTATTTCAGCTACAATAAATAAGGTGTCATTTGCCTTAACCTGGTATTCTTCAACATAATTCATGGCGATTTTTATTTTACTTTCGCCAACTAAAGGAGTATAAAAATCACTTAAATATTCTTCGGTCAGCTTTACTT
>JBEPWX010000330.1:0-4575 GCA_041642235.1 Mariniphaga sp. | reverse complement strand
AACTTAGCAAAGAATCAGAAATAGATAATGTAAGAATTGGAGACCAGATTTGGATGACTAAAAATTTAGATATTGGATATTTTCGGAATGGAGATATAATTCCGCAAGCAAAAACGGCTGAAGAATGGGAAGATGCAGGAGCCAGAGATGAACCAGCATGGTGTTATTACAATAATGATCCTTTAATGGGAGAAACATACGGTAAGTTGTATAATTTGGCAGCAGTAAATGATCCCAGAGGATTGGCTCCTGAGGGTTGGAATATTCCAACAGAACAGCAATGGAAAGAACTTGTTAATTTTCTGGGAGGTGAATTATCTGCAGACAAATTAAAATCAACAACAGATTGGAAAAATTATGGAAATGGCAACAACAGTTCTGGTTTTACTGCACTTCCCGGAGGAAATCGAAATGCAGATGGGTCATTCTGGTTTAAAGGAGAATATTGTTATTGGTGGAGTTCTACTACTAATGGGATAAGACCTGCAGTTACTGCTAATATTGTGGTTATGAATTTTTACAGTACTACAATTCATAATGACAGAGGTTATGGATTTAGCGGTCTTTCTGTTAGATGCATTAAGGACACTCCAAATCACTGAAAATAATATACAGATTTAATTATGTTTACACATCGAATAATTCTAAATCTAAAATTATATCTTGGTTATGCCGGGGGATTGTTATGTGCCTTAATCTGCACTGGTAGTATTATTGATCTTAATGTTCCAAAACCAAATATTGTATTAATCTTAACGGATGATATGGGATATGGTGATCTTGTTTCCAATGGTGCAATTCAAACAGAGACTCCCCATCTTAATAAATTAGCTAATCAGGGTATACGGTTCACAAATTTTTATGTCTCACATGCGATTTGTAGTGCATCCAGAGCTGCCCTCTTGACGGGAAGTTATGCTAATAGAGTAGGAATATACGGGGCTCTTAATCCACATGCAAGTATCGGCCTCAATCCGGAAGAAGAAACTATTGCGGAAATTTTGAGGAAACAAGGTTATAATACTGCTGCTGTGGGGAAATGGCATTTAGGACATCACCATAAGTTTATGCCATTACAACACGGGTTTGATGAATTTCTTGGACTTCCTTATTCCAACGATATGTGGCCCCTTTATTATGATAACACACGTATTATTCCGCAAGATTATGAAAGAAAATCAACTTTTCCTGAATTACCTCTTATCAAAAACAACAAAAAAATCAGAGAAATTAAAACTATCGGGGATCAGGATGAGTTAACCACAATTTATACAGAAGCAGCTGTTGATTTTATTCAAAGAAATAAGGATAACCCTTTCTTTTTGTATTTCGCCCATTCAATGCCACATGTTCCATTAGCCGTTTCTGATAAATTTAGAGGTAAAAGTAATCAAGGACTTTATGGAGATGTAATAATGGAGATTGACTGGTCGGTAGGTGAAATTGTTAATGCGTTAAAAAAATATAGTCTGGCCGATAATACATTAATTATTTTTATTTCTGATAATGGACCTTCTCTTAGTTTCGGGGATCATGCCGGTTCAGCAGGTGGTTTGCGTGAAGGGAAAGGAACTAGTTTTGAAGGTGGTCAACGTGTTCCGGCAATTATGAAATGGCCCAATATAATTCCTAAAGGAAAAATTAGTAATAAAATGGCTGCAACAATGGATATTCTTCCTACTCTTACTGCTATAACAGGTGGGCAATTACCTGAGAAAAAAATAGATGGAGTTAATATTTTTTCATTATTAAAAAATGAGCCCGGAGCTAATCCTCGTGATAAACTGTTATATTATTATGGGAATAATCAATTAGAAGCGGTAAGAGTGGATAATTGGAAATTAATTTTTCCGCACAACCATAGATCCTATGAAGATGCAATACCAGGAACAGGAGGTTTGCCGGGCGAACGCAACAGAAGAACAACTAAGTTGGAATTATATGATTTAAGACGCGATCCTGGAGAAAGATATAATGTAATTGATCAATTCCCTGATATTGTGAAAAAATTACAGAAAGTTGCAGAAAAGGCCAGAGATGATTTAGGTGATAGCCTATCGGGAAATGAGGGAAAAAACCGTCGTGAACCAGGAATAAATGAGAAATAAATTTGACCAGGCGAGTAAAAAAGCAAGAACCGGTTTGAAATAACTTTAAATCGACTTGAATTGACAGACCAAAAGATTGTAATTAAAACGACCAGAAAACTGCAATACGGATGATAATTGTACTATTCCGGCCCTTAATTGTAAATTTCAACATGGGGTTTGCTTACTTTTAAAAAAGCATTGCAAACCAATGAAATTTAATATAAATAAAAACAGGTTTTATTCTTTTCTGGCCAATGCCCTGGTTATATTAATGATTTCGGCAATTATGACTGTGCTGTTCCTTGTTTTAAATTGAATTTTTATAGGAATAACACTATAAAATAAAACCAAAGCAGTTCAGTCATTCAAATATTTTAAAAATATAAAACCATTGGCTAATTGTTGTACATAAAAGGACTTTTGTTGTATCTCGAATATTAATTAAGATTTAACTTTAGGTAGTTCAAATGAAATTGATAAAAATATAATTAATAATAACTATTAAAATTACTTACTATGAGATTAAAAATTTTACTTTTTTTATTAGTATTTACCGGAGTTTTAAATGCACAGGAACCTTACCGTTCCCTGATAATTTCAGAGGTTAGGCTCGGACGTCCTGATCATACTCATATTGAACTCACCAACATGGGCGATAAGATCATAAATCTGGGTGAATTCAAACTGGCTACCATAAGACCCTTTTTTAACAGCAAAGTATATGATGTGTGGAATGATCCGTGGGTACATGAACCGGACAGGTACTTTATGTTGCCCGAGAAAATATTGGATCCGGGCGAATCGTTTGTAATTGCTACTGCCTACGACTTTGGACCCAAAATGTATGAAAAACGTGTAGATGGTTTTGAAGGCAATCTCAACCAACGTCCCAGGCAGGTTGAATTTTACAATTTGGCAGATATGTTGATTCACATGGCGGAACCCAATAGCCATCTCTATCCAAATGTTAAAGACAGCGCAACATCGGATGAGGAATTTGGAGATAATTACCAAACTGCTATGTTGAACTGGCATGGTCGCTCTGGATATTATATTGAGCACCATTTTGCCGAAGGTGATTCGGCGGTGGTGGACCAGGTGAACGGTAATTTTGACAATGATGGCAGGAACTTTAGCCGTGCTTACGATGTCGCCGGTGTAGCGGATGCAACAGGTAACTCGCTTATCGTCAGGAAATTCAGTATAAAAAGTGGCAATCTTGATTTTTTCAATGCCAGAGGCGTAGGCCTGGAAGACTCGGAATGGATGCCTGTAACATATCCTGAAGAGTACGACCAATTTAGAGATTTGTGGTGGACTGTTGGAAACCACGGTGATTATGTGCTGGATGAAAATACGCTGGAGTCGGATGTTATTGATGTTGATTTTGCAGGAAAAACGCTGACTGTTCCTTGGGGAATTCGCCGACTGGATGGTATTATGCAACACATGAAGAAAAAACCGGGTATTGCATGGAATTACCATTTAAATTCAAATGGGGAAGATTCATTGTACCGTTCCGTTCAAACAGGAGATCAATTAACTGTTTATGCATTAGGTAGCGAACTCCAGCAAGCTACGTTTGATATTACGGTTGCAGAACCAACTGCAGATGCAAACATTATAGTCCCTGTAGATCATGTGGATATAGCCTCAGTCACTGAAGGAGGTGTAATTACCGATGATACACAAAACGGGATATTAGGCTGGCCGAGAGTTACTCAACATGAATCGGGAGAAGATACCATCACCGGATCGTGGCATGGCCTACCCAATGCTTTGCGTACCGACTCATTGTTGAAATACCTGGAAAAGCCACCAAAGGCTTCATGGGAGTTTGTTTGGGTTGACGGAGTAAAAAGGGCCGATTTAAAAAATGGAGATAAATTAAAAGTAATTGCTGAAAATGGGGAAGAAAAAGAATATTATCTGCAAGTGCAGCCTTATGGCCCAAGCCACAATGCCGAACTCTCATCCATTACATGGCCCGATATTCCTGATTTTTACAAAGGTATTTTTGGCTGGATTGGAGATACAATACCCAATTTTAGTCCTACTACATTCAATTACAGTGTACAGGTTCCGCTCGATGTAGATGGAATCCCGGCGCTGGTTGCCAAGTCAGTGGATTTAAATACTAAAGTTGAAGTAAACCGTGCTGTTTCGCTCTCCGGTACTCCTGAAGACAGAAGTGTGGAATTTCATGTTACGGCGGAGGATGACAGTGTTAAAAACACCTATACTGTTGAACTCAAAAAAGAAAAAAATCCGGCCAATATCCAACCCTATGATGCAGAGCCTTTTGTATCTGAATTTGTTTTCCGGGATGACTTTAAAAATAATTATATGGAAGTATGTAATCCGGGGAATCAACTTCTTGATTTAAGCGATTACATGTTTGTTTGGAGCGGAGGTTCAGCGAATCCTGCCTCAGCAATTCAGTCTGTTATGGGTGAAGATCATTGGATGGATCGTTTTAGGAAAT
>JBEPWX010000329.1:438-4578 GCA_041642235.1 Mariniphaga sp. | reverse complement strand
AAGCATCATGGAATTTAAAAAGCTAAGCATTGTCATTCCGGCTTACAATGAAGAGAGAACCATTCACCTGATCCTTGACAGGGTGCTGAATGTAGAGCTGATCAACGGGATTGAGAAGGAAATTTTGGTTATTAACGACCACAGCACCGACAATACCAAAGCCGTTCTGGAAAACTACGTGCAAGCACATCCGGGGGCGGAAATAAAATTGTTTGAACACAGCGTGAACAAAGGTAAGGGTGCTGCCCTGCACACGGGCATAAACGAAGCCACCGGCGACCTGGTTATTATACAGGATGCCGATCTCGAGTATGATCCGCGGGAATACAATTTGCTGCTGAAGCCCTTCCTTGAAGGCAATGCCGATGTGGTTTACGGCAGTCGCTTTATGGGTGGCAACCCGCACAGGATCTTGTTTTTCTGGCACAGCATAGGCAACAAATTCCTCACCTTCGTAAGCAATATGTTCACCAATCTGAACCTGACCGACATGGAAACATGCTATAAAATGTTCAGAGCAGATAAGGTAAAACAGTTGAATTTAAAAGAAAACCGCTTCGGTTTCGAACCGGAAGTCACCGCCAAAATCGCCCGCATCCCTGGAATACGGATTTATGAAGTGGGTATTTCCTATTATGGAAGGACGTATCAGGAAGGGAAGAAAATCGGTGCCAGCGATGGGTTCAGGGCATTGTGGTGCGTTCTGAAATATAATGTTTTAGATAAAAGTTATTTGAAAATCAGAGAATCCGATATTTCATGACGTATGTTAAGAAATTGGGGCGGCAAGACTTTCTGTCGATGGCAGCTTTAATAGCGATAACGATTATTGTTGGAGCAATGGGTTTTGTGCAAAAACCATGGGCAAATCAAAAAGTGATTGTCTCGGATGCTCGCATTTATTATTCCTATCTTCCTGCCGGTCTTATATATCATGATCTTACATTTAATAAATCAGATGAATTAATCAGATTATTTGGAAAGAAATGGAAAAACACTGCTTCAACCGGAAAAAAGGTAGTGAAGATGACTATGGGCACGGCAGTTTGCTGGTTGCCTTTTTTTGGAATAGCCCATTTATATGCTTCATTTACTGACTGGAACGCAGATGGGTTTTCACAGCCTTATCATTTTATGATCTTTATTGCCGCCCTATTTTATCTTTTCCTGGGCCTCTATTATGTGAGAAAAATGCTCGCGCAGTTTTATGATCATATTACGATAGCTGTTGTTTTGGTTACAATTGTATTAGGGACAAACCTGCTGTATTATGTCACCGACCTACCCGGAATGTCCCATGTGATTAGCTTTAGTTTGATTAGCATGTTCACATATTATTCCATTAAATGGACAGAATATCCTACCATAAAGTCTTCTGTTATATGCGGAATTATACTAGGTTTCATAACCATGGTAAGACCAACCAATTTTATCATTGTTATCCTGCCTTTAATTTACTGGTTTTTCAAATACAGTGGTATTACTCTTAAACTGAGATTCATTAAAGAACACCATATAAAAATCTTCTTGATAATTTTTTTCACCATATTGTTTTTTTCACCCCAGATGCTGTACTGGAAAATGCAAACAGATCATTTTCTATACAATTCATACCATAATGAAGGTTTTTATTTTCTTGATCCAAATATTTTGGATGGCTTGTTCAGTTATCGCAAAGGATGGTTTATATATACACCCATAATGGTCTTTGCTGTGACAGGCATTTTCTATATTAGCAGAGAGCAGGCAGCATTACGATATGCAATTATTGGTGCGTTTTTAATTTTCGTTTATGTGGTATTTAGCTGGTGGTGCTGGTGGTACGGCGGAAGCTTTGGTGCAAGAGCCATGATCGATATTTATGGTGTTATGGCTATTCCATTGGCGGCTTTAGTTTCATACATTCTCCATAAAAAAATCTGGATACAGGTAATGTTAGGCAGTACTTTTTTCTTTCTAATATATCTGAACCTTTACCAGATTGAACAATACAGGAGAAATTTAATCCATTATGACAGTATGTCAGAAGAAGCATACTGGACAATTTTTTTGACGGTTGATAAACCAGGTAATTATTATGAACTAATGGATAAGCCGGACTATGAAAGTGCCGTAAAAGGAGGTGAAGAGTAATTTGAAATTCATAAAGTTTATCAAAGGGTTATTCTGCCATGTTAGTTGAGTAAATGTAAGTTGTAATATATTTGCACCCGAAAAGTTACGATCTAATGAAAATGAACCTATGAAAGCAGTAGTAGATATTTTTAGAAAGAACATCGAATGGTTGATCATTCTTTTTCTGGTGGTTAATCTAAGTCAGATTGATTATAAATTTACCAACTTTATCAAAAGTGACGGCAAAGCTTATTATGGTTATCTTCCGGCTGTTTTTATTTATGATGATCTGCAGTACAACTTCATCGATTCCTATGAAAACCGCTATTATTCAACAGGATATGTGGATTTTAGAAGAGAAATAGATGGCAGATATGCAAATATTGCCTTCGTTGGACTTGCTGTTTTATGGATCCCATTTTTTCTGCTTGCTCATATAGTTAGTCTGCTTGCGGGATTTCCTGCTGATGGTTATTCACTACTGTACCAGCTTTCTGTTGTATTTGCGGCTTTTTTTTATTTATTGATCGGTTTGATCTATCTGCGAAAGTTTCTTCGTCTTTATCAAATTAAACACTGGATAATTTCAACTGTACATATATTCATGGTATTTGGCACTCCAATATATATGTATGCATTGCATGAGGCGGCCTTTACTCATGTTTATACTTTCTCACTGATCATCATCTTTTTTTATTATACCCGGTTATATTTCTTGCATTTAAAGGCAAAGCATTTCTATGCAGCCATTACATTATTGAGCTTTATCGTTCTCATCAGACCTACTAATATGATGACAATAGCTGCAGTTCCCTTTTTAGCAGGTAACCTTAAAATGCTGACAGAAGGAATCCTTTCTACATTCAAACATTATCGGCGCATCATCTTGGGTTTGTTGATTGTTCTTGCAGTTTTATCCATACAATTTACTCTGTGGTATTTGCAGACAGGTAAAATATTTGCCTATACTTATACGGATGAAGGCTTAACCTGGAACTTCTTTGATCCTCAAATCATCAATATTTTATTTAGTTATAAAAAAGGATTTTTCCTTTATACTCCATTGGCTTTTATTTCATTGATCGGATTTATGCCTTTGTTCCGCCGGAATAAATTTGCTGCATGGAGTTTATTGGGATTTATAGTCCTTTTTGTATACATCTTATCCACCTGGAGCCACTGGTGGTTTGGCAGAAGCTTTGGGAACAGGGGATTACTCGATTTCATGGCTGTGTTTGCCATATTACTTGCTTTTGCCTTATCAATTAAAAGTACTGCTTTGAGAGCTTCAATCATCACCTTGTCTCTCTTGTTCGTTGTGGTAAATCAGATTCAGGCTTATCAGTACAGGCAGTATATTCTTTATTGGGATATGGATAAAGAAAGTTACTGGCAAGTTTTTCTTAAAACTGATGAAAAGTATGAAGGTTTGCTTTGGAAAGATCGAAAGAAATTTGATAAGGAGTATACAGTGGAAGAATTAACCAACCAATTTTCCGGACCGGGTAGTAATCTTGTTTCAGTTGATTTTGAACAGCCTTCCGACGTGGCTCAAAATAAGATTCCCTGCCTAACCGATGAAAAAGCCTATGAAGGAAATTACAGTTTCATGCTGAATCAAAAATGCCCCTATAGTCCCGGATTTCATATTTTTGTTGATTCCTTAACCGAAGGAAGCAACATCAATGTTACTACCGAGTTTTATTTTTACTCAGAAGAAAATCTGGATGATAATCCTTTTTCTGTTGTATTTACCATACAAAATAAAGAGGATCTTTTAAATTATATAACCCTGGAGTCTGAGAAAATAGAAGCTGCTGCCGGCAAATGGCACAAGATAGCATTTTCAAGAACCATCACGGAGAAGTTTCCTGATAAAGAAAACATCCTGAAAGGATATATTTGGTACAGGGGGAAAACCCAACTATATATCGATGGTCTTCAAATGATCTATTATCCGTAATTGTGCGATGTTGGGTGTTTAAAGAAAAACGAATTATGCAACAGATAATAAAATCAATACAT
>JBEPWX010000329.1:0-428 GCA_041642235.1 Mariniphaga sp. | reverse complement strand
AGCTGTATCGATGGATTTTGTATTCACTGTTGATTGTTTTCTTTGCTGCTTTTTTGATACAATTAGCATGGGGCGTGGCTAAGGCACCAGTTAAAATATGGGATGAGGCAGTAACTGCGCAAAGTGCCATTGCCATGTTGGACAACAAGGATTTTCTTGTTGTTTACTATTATGGTGAACCGGATCATTTGAATACACGTCCACCCCTGGCAGTTTGGACAAAGGTTATTTCGTATGCTCTTTTTGGTATCAATACTTTTTCGGTCCGACTTCCATCTATTATTGCCTCTGTATTATTGATACTCATGATCTTGTATTTTTACCGCAAGCATTTTAAAGAACATCTGCTTTATTCTCTGGTAACACTTATTATTGTTGCTTGTACGGGTGGCTTTATGAATTATCATGTGGCACGAACAGGTGACCCG
>JBEPWX010000328.1:0-4586 GCA_041642235.1 Mariniphaga sp. | reverse complement strand
GAAATATGTTTGTAGTTTTTTTTTTCAGTTAAAAAGAAATGCTATTACTTATTGTTTTTTTTAAAAATTCCTTTGACTTTCTGCCAGACATTTTTCCTTGGTTTGATTGTATCCAGATCCCTGGTCTTTAATTCCTCAAGATTTTTCTCTTTATTATTTCCTGCAAACAAACGATTAATAAAAGGCTGTTTTTCCATTTCAAGCATCTCTTTATAATACGGCAAATCAAGATCAGCCAGCAGTTCATCATCTAAATCAGTGAACCGGGCATTTTGAAATTTTTTATAATCGGGATCATCATAGAGTGATTTAAAAAATTTACCAACGATAGGCAATGCGGTATACGAACCCTGGCCAAATTTGCTGCTTCTGAACCGAATACCAGGTTCCTCGCCTCCGACCCATGCCCCTGTTACCAATGCAGGAGTATACCCTACAAACCAACCATCGGCATAATTTTGAGTTGTACCGGTTTTTCCTGCAAAGTCTCCCCTGATATTATAGGCTGATCGAATTTTTGCTCCTGTGCCTCTGTTTACTGCCGCTTCCATCATATGTGTAACTAGCTGGAGATTTACCTCATTTAATCCTGTTTTCGTTCCCGGGGGGCGCTGGAATTCATCAAGTAACTCATTGTCGGTTGTTGAGATGGAATGCAGGTAAAAAGGCTCAACCTTCATTCCCCCGTTTACGATGGTAGCATATGCATAAAGAAGATTTTTCAGATTTTCGGAATGCACGCCGAGTGCTATTGAAGGCACCTTTGGAAGATCGGCATTAAGCCCCAGTTCATTAACTGTGTTAATTACATTATTAATTCCCGTCTCCATTAAAAGATCAACTGCTACAGTATTCACCGAATGGGCAAGTCCTCCTTCCATTGTATAAAAGCCTTCATGTTTGCCATCAAAATTGGCAGGAGAATAATTGTCAAATTCATCGTAAACGGCTTGCTCAGCAGGATAGTAATCAAACGGACTTAAGCCATTTTCCAAAGCTGCCAGATAAACAAAGGGTTTAAATGTAGAACCGGGTTGTCTTTTTGAAAGTACATGGTCGTACTTAAAAAAACGAAAATCAATGCCACCTACCCAGGCCTTCAAATTACCGGTTGCAGGTTCCATAGCCAGAAACCCTGCATTTAAAAACTTCAGGTAATGCTTAACAGAATCCAGCGGAGTGGTTTCCACCTCTTTCATCCCATCCCAGGTATATAAAGTGGCGTTTATCTTTTGATTGAATGCTTTTTCTATTTCCTCAGGAGAATAACCTGCGGCTTTCATTTTTTGATATCTTTTTGTCCTCCTGACAGCACGATGAATGATATTTTCATTTCCCATCCAGGGATCCTGATCAGCCCAATGTTTATCGAAATCCTCCTGAAGCGACTTCATTTGCTCCGTTACTGCCTGAATGGCATATTGCTGGAATTCAAAGTTAATTGTAGTTTGAATTCTAAGACCATCGGTATACAGGTTCCATGGTTCTCCGTTTTCTTTGGTATTGGTCGCACACCATTCAAGCAACTCAGGTTTAATCATTTCTAAAAAATATGGTGCTGGACCTTCGTTAAACGAAATCTTCCTGTACGTAAGCTTGAGAGGTATCTCCTTAAGAGTATCTCCCTCTTCCTGGCTCAGGTAACCATTATTCACCATTTGCGAAATCACAACATTCCTCCGCTGCTTTGACCGATCAGGATTAATGCGCGGATTATACCTGTTGTTGGCTTTTAACATTCCAATTAAAACTGCTCCTTCTTCTACAGTTAAATTGGCTGGAATTTTACTAAAAAAGCGTTCTGCTGCAACCTCTATCCCAAAAATGTTTTCTCCAAAAGGTACTGTATTTAAATACAGGGTTAGTATTTCTTCTTTGGAATATATTCGTTCAAGCCGATAGGCAATAATGGACTCCCGTAACTTGTTAACAGGAAGAGAAATAATCCCCACATCATTCCTGGGAAATAGGTTCTTTGCCAATTGTTGGCTTATTGTGCTTCCTCCTCCTGAACTACGGTCCATTAGTAAAATAGTTTTCACCAAAACCCTCATCAGAGCAATCTCGTCTATGCCCCTGTGCTCATAAAAACGGGCATCTTCGGTTGCAATTAGTGCATCAATTACTTTTGGCGATATTTCGTTAAAATTTATACTGCTGCGATTTTCCAAATAATAACGCCCTAAAAGTTTCCCGTCTTCCGAAAAAACTTCTGATGCCGTAGGATTGCTAATTTTTTTAAGTTGTGCTGATGTGGGGACATGTCCCGTATATCCAAAAAAAACCGTCAAGAATAATACCAGAAAAAGTATAAATCCTGTCCCACCCAGCAAGAGTAGAATTTTTAATGTTTTTTTTCCTATTTTTTTTCTATTCGTGTTGTTAATTGAAGACTTTATTTTCTTCAATTTGTTATATAATGGTTCCTTCACTTGTATTTTCTATATTTTGTACTAGCTTATAACGTATAGAATGCCTTTTTGTATTGCATCTGGGTTAAAAAATTTCTACATTCAGTACTTCAAATGCTGTGCCGCGATGAAATAAAAAGTATTGGCAGCACATTTGTTGGCAGATAATGAGTAATAGTAGTGATTTTTTCTGTAGCTGATGAAGAATGTTTATGTACAGAACTTCAGGTAGTGTGAATGGTTAATTAAAAAAGAAGATATAAAAAACAATGAAAAGTACAGGTTTTACAACTCGGTCATTAAATGTTCCTTTTTCTAAAAAAGACCCGCACAATAGTTTACAGATGCCTGTTTATGAGGCTGTGGCATTTGAATTTGATTCTGCAGAACAGATAGAAGCAAACTTCCGTGGTGAGTATGTTGCTCATGTATACTCCCGGGCTTCAAGCCCAACGGTTGAATATTTTGAATTAAAAATAAAAAATTTATTATATGCCAATGGAGTACTGGCAGTAAGTTCAGGAATGGCAGCTATAGCAAATACATTACTTGCCATAGCCAAAGCAGGAGAGAATATTATTTCAGGATATCAGCTTTTTGGGCATACTTACGCTCTTTTTACCCAAACATTTTCTGATTTGGGACTCGAATTCCGATTCTCTGCATTAAAGCAAAAAGAAGAAATTGAAAAGTTGATTGATACAAAAACCCGGGCAATATATTTCGAAACAGTAACCAATCCTCAGTTAGATATTGCCGATATTGAAATGCTTGCAACAATTGCACGCAATCACAACCTTCTTTTAATTGCCGATAGTACACTTACTCCTCCTCATGTTTTTCATGGAGGTAAATTTAATGTGAATGTGGAGGTGATTTCGGCAACAAAATATATTTCAGGAGGAGCCACCTGCTTTGGAGGTGTAATCGTGGATCATGGCAATTACGATTGGGATTATAACCCCAATTTAAAAGGTTATAATGAAAAATATGGTAAGAATGCTTTTATTGCGAAATTAAGAAAAAACAGCTACCGAAATACTGGAGGAAGTATGGCTCCTCAAACTGCAAATTTTATGATCCATGGGCTTGATGTGATGGAACTTCGAGTTGATAAATGTTATCAAAATTGTATGTCTTTGGGGTTATTTCTTGAAAATCAACCGAAAGTTAAGAAAGTTGGATACCCTGGACTGAAAACTGATTCCCGGTTTGCATTGGCAAAAAAATATTTTAGTGGCATACCTGGCACAATAATCACATTTGATCTTGAATCAAAAGAGGCTTGCTTCCAATTTATGAACCGATTGAAGATAATAAGAAGGGCTACAAATTTGAACGATAATAAGTCGCTAATTATTCATCCTCATTCAACCATCTATGCCGAATTTTCTGAAGAAGATCGCAGGAAAAGCGACATTCGCGACACCATGTTACGGCTTTCAGCAGGAATTGAGAATACAGATGATTTAATCCATGATATATTACAGGCTCTAACTTAATGCTTTTCTGCAGGTTATAGTTATTCTACGTTAAACTTTGCCGAACCAAAGCGAATTTTTCCTGTTTCACTTATCCCTTCAACTGTTATTATATAATTTCCCTTCTGATCTGAAGTGTAAAAGGAGAGATTAGCGTTTCCATTTTTTAGTATCAGTTCAGGTTCCCAAAAAAGAGTAATTCGAAAATCGGATGATCTCTTCCTTATATTCTCGGGCATGTATTTTGGAGAGTAAAATTCCCGGTATGCAGAATAACCGACTATTTTTTGTTCCAGTACTTCTTTTACATTTTCTTTCCGGTCTTCCTTTCCTCTCCGGGTATATATAGCAATAACTCCATTGGCTCCATCTACTCCAAAAATGGCCAGATTTTGTGGATTTTTTAAAATTTCTACTTTTTCTATGTCTCCAATGGGAATTGATTTTACCTTTTGAACGGAGTTGATGGTTTGTTCTGTAAATTCATCATTACTGTTGTTTCCCCAATCTGAGGGATTCTGTTCAATTAGAGGGAGGCCATCCACCAAAAATAAAGGAGAAGAACTTCCTGAAATACCGCTTGTTCCTCTTAGAGTAATTTCATCTCCACTTATATCCAGACCAGGTACTTTTCCTTCCAAAAAGTCAATAATATTCCCAAATGATACTTCTCCTTTAGGAATTTCTATGACAT
>JBEPWX010000327.1:0-4603 GCA_041642235.1 Mariniphaga sp. | reverse complement strand
CTCATCCTCATTACCCGAGCCTGAAAAGTGTTTGTGATGCATTAACTAAATGGAATGTCGAGAATTATCCGCTTAACCTTGACTTGGAGGAAATAAAAGCGCTGGAAATGCCTTTTATTGCCCATTTGAAATCCGGTGGCGGACAATTGGTTTTTGTAGAAAAGATAGAAAGCGGACAGGTATTTTATTTTTTGTCGGGAAATAAAATGATTGAGGAGGGGTTTGAAAAGTTTTCTGAAAAACTGTCGGGGGCAGTAGTCGTTTTTGAAGCCGGTAAGGATTCCGGGGAAAAAGAATATCGCCAGCACCACCATAACGAAATTTTAAATAAAAGCCTTTTGCCACTGGCGATAATTTCACTAATTGCCTGGGCGGTGTTTGTTTTAGTTTCAAATGATGGAAATGCAATTTATCTGTCTGGATATTTGTTTTGGGGTCTGTTGGCAACAAAAATAACAGGACTTACAGCCTCTGTTTTCCTGGTGCTTCACGAACTAAAAGTACATACACCGCTGGCCGATAAAATCTGTGGGTTCAGTTCAAAAACCGACTGCGATACCGTGCTTTCCTCCAATGCCTCCAAAGTATTTGGCTGGCTCAACTGGGCCGATGCAGGGTTGGTTTATTTTACAGGGACTTTTCTTTACCTGGCAGGCATCAATGAAAGTTCGTCGCTTTGGGTACTGGCGTTCATCAGTGTTTTGGCATTGCCCTATCCCGTTTTTTCTATCTATTACCAGGCCTTTAAAACAAAAAAATGGTGCCCTTTTTGCCTGGTAGTGCAAGGGGTATTGATTGCGGAATTTATGCTATTGTTTCCTGTCTTAAACCAGGTAACCATTTTATTCATAAATGTGCTCCAATTGGGTATATCTTTTTTAATTCCGGCTGCCTTTTGGTTGTTGTTTAGAGCCTACCGGAATACAATCCAGGAACATAACAATATGCAATATTCCTACCTGGGATTTAAACGCAATCCTGAAATCTTCCGGTTTTTACTGAGAAACAATGTGCGGAAGGAAATTCCAATAACACAGAATAGTTTAGTGTTAGGTAATCCTGATGCTCCGGTTACCGTAACAGCTTTTTTAAGTTTGTACTGTAATCCCTGTGCAAATGCTTTCAAAGGTTTAAAAGAGCTGCTCGAAAATTGTCCGGAACTGAAAATCAATGCCATTTTCTCGGTTTATGAAGATGAAGAATCGAAGAAGCTGATTAACACTCTATATCATGTTTATAAAAGCCAAGGGTCAAAACAGACTGTCGATTTCCTTTTTAATTGGTACACCATTCCAAAACAAAACCGGAAAGCACTGTACGAAAAGGAACAATTACCTGATGGTTACAATATCACTGAAATAGTCAGTGAAGAAAACAAAAAACTATTTGAAGAATACAAAGTGGCCGGTACCCCCACGACTTTTGTTAACGGATATAAATATCCTAAACAATTTGAATACAGCGATTTAGAATTTTATATAGATGAATTAAAGAAACTTAACATGGAAAGCAAAAGGCAGGAAGCCTGCACCAACTGCAACTAACGCTTCCTGCCTGGCACTTTCCTTAAAAAAGAGAGCATGGCAAAGATAAAACAAATCCGCAAAGGCTGCCACCCTTGATGAAGCGGTGTTAACCCGGAAACATGCAGGAATGCAGGACAAATTGTAAATAATTAGTAAATAACTTAAAATTTATAAATGTTATGAAAAAATTAGGAAAAATTTCGATTAAACCTGAAAAGGTGATAAAAAATGAGGAGCTGGTGAATTTGAAAGGGGGAACATATGATGTTGGATGTGATTCTGGGTTAATGTGCTACGGCAATTGCTTTGACATATCTGGTTCTCGGGGTGAATGCAAAAATGTTCTTGTCGGCGGTGGTTTTGTTTGTAAATGTGTGGTTTAATCACATTAATTAGAGAAGACTGGAACCAGTCTTCTCTAATTGTATATTTTTCTATATGCAAATCAGTATAACCAATTTTTATTATTAATAATATTTATTCACAAGATTATGAAAAGAATGATGAAGTTTTTCGCAGTATTGATTTTTGTTACAACTGTTGGATTTGTTAATGCACAATCACAAAAATTTGGACACATTAACTTAAATTCACTAATCCAAGTTATGCCTGAGCGAGCAAATGCCGAAGCTGAATTAAGCAATTTGCAAAAAGAAATGGAAGATATTTTAACTGAAATGCAAAAAGGTTACCAAAATAGCCTCGAAGATTTAGAACAAATGGGTGAAGATGTATCTAATATCAAGCGGGATGCTAAAATTGATGAGCTGCGAAACACACAACAACGAATTCAAGATTATAGAATAACTGCCCAACAACAAATTCAAAAGAAATACGAGGAATTACTTAAACCTGTTTATGATAAAGCTATAATTGCCATTGAGAAAGTTGCAAAGGAGCATGAACTGCTATATGTATTTGATACCAGTTCCAATGTGGTATTGTATAAATCAAATCAAAGTATGGATTTGATGCCTTTTGTGAGGAAAGAGCTTAATATTGAATAAAATTGTATGCCAAAATTTCCCCACTATAAACAACTCGATGCCATGGACTGCGGCCCCACATGCCTGCGGATGGTGGCCAAATATTACGGCAAAAGTTACAGTCTGCAGTATTTGCGCAGTCAGTCGTACATTACACGCGAAGGGGTTTCTATGCTGGGAATCAGCGAGGCAGCCGAAAACATCGGTTTCCGTACCAAAGGCTACCGCCTCACCTGGGAAGAGTTGCGCGACGAAGTGCCATTGCCATGTATAGTCCATTGGAAACAACGGCATTTTGTGGTGGTTTATGCTATAAAAAAGAAGCCCCCTCCCGGCCTCCCCCTAAGGGGGAGGAGGAAGAAGGCCAGAGGTAAGGGGGCCGCTATTGTACATGTTGCAGACCCGGCATTGGGTAAATTGCTGACCTATACCAAAGACGAGTTTCTGAATTGCTGGCTGAGCACAAAAACCGAAGGTAAGAAAGAAGGGGCTGCTTTGCTTTTGGAACCTACCCCCGATTTTTACAAACACGAAGACGAAGAAAAAGGAAAACTCAAATTTATTTACCTGCTGGGGTATCTCCGCCCTTACCAAAAGTATATTGTTCAACTCGGCCTGGGAATGCTCACCGGGAGCATCATCAGCATGATTTTTCCATTCCTCACCCAGTCGGTGGTCGATTATGGTATTGCCAACAGCGATTTGGCGTTCATTTTTATGGTGCTGGTGGCGCAAATGGTACTTACCTTCGGGCAAACAGCCAACAGCTTAATCCGGAGCTGGATAATGCTCCATGTCACAACTCGTGTCAGTATTTCACTTATCACCGATTTTTTGATAAAACTGATGAAGCTGCCCATCGCTTTTTTCGATGTAAAAATGATTGGCGACGTGATGCAGCGCATCCAGGACCACAACCGCATCCAGTCATTCCTTACCAAATCGCTAATCGATATTTTATTTGCTGTGCTCACCCTCGTAATTTATGCTTTCATCATGGCCTCCTATCACCTGGGAATCCTCGGCATCTTTTTTATCGGCAGTGTGTTGTATGTTGGCTGGGTGCTCCTGTTCCTCAAAAAACGGCGGGAAATCGACTACAAACGTTTCCAGCAGTCGTCGGCCAATAAAAACAACCTGGTACAACTGGTCAACGGCATGCAGGAGATTAAACTCAATGCCTGCGAAAAACAAAAGCGGTGGGAGTGGGAAAGCATCCAGGCCCGGCTTTACCGGGTAAGCATCAAGGGGCTGGCGCTGAACCAGAACCAGCAGATTGGCGCTACATTTATCAACCAGGCCAAAGATTTGTTTATCTCGTTCCTTTCGGCCAAAGCTGTGGTTACAGGTGATATGACTTTGGGTATGATGATGGCCGTGCAATACATCATCGGGCAGTTGAACGCCCCTATCCAGCAGTTTATCGGATTTACCCAGCAGGCGCAGGATGCCAAAATCAGCTTGGAACGGCTGGGTGAAATCCACGACCGTGAAGATGAAGAAAAACCCGAAGACGGGAAAATCCGGGAAATTCCGCCCAATGCCGGCATCGAACTGAAGAATGTGATGTTTCAGTATGAAGGGCCGCATTCCGAAAAAGTGCTAAAAAAGATAAATCTCGGTATTCCTGCAAACAAGGTAACAGCCATTGTGGGAACCAGCGGCAGCGGCAAAACTACCTTAATAAAGCTGCTGCTGGGATTTTACGAACCGGTAAAAGGCCGAATCACATTAAACGGGACCGACCTGAAAAGGTACAGCGAAACCAACTGGCGCAAACGGTGCGGGGTAGTGATGCAGGAGGGGTATATTTTTTCCGATTCCATTGCGAGCAACATTGGAGTGATGGATGATGTGCCTGATGCAGAAAAAGTGGAGCAGTCGGTAAATACAGCCAATATCGGCGATTTTATCGATACGCTGCCATTACGTTACAACACCCAAATCGGCATTCAGGGGCATGGCCTCAGCACCGGGCAGAAACAACGGATACTGATAGCACGGGCAGTGTATAAAAATCCGGATTACATTTTTTTCGACGAAGCCACCAATGCCCTGGATGCAAAAAACGAGAGGGTGATTATGGAAAAC
>JBEPWX010000326.1:0-4605 GCA_041642235.1 Mariniphaga sp. | reverse complement strand
CATTGTTATTTTGCTGGTTCTGTTCCTTAAGAATGAAAAAAATAAAATAAAACAACTTTTGTTTAGTTCACTTATAGTTGCTGCTGGTTTTAATCTTTTTTTGAATTATTCAGTGTTACCTGTATTATTTGAATACCAGGGAGCACGCAATGCACTTGAAATATTTAAAGAGAACCGGTCTCATAAGGGAGTATTAAAGAATCTTCATCTGGAGGAGTTTGAATTGTATTATTGGGCTAATGTCCCGGTAGAAAGTTTTTCCTCATGGGAAGATTTTTATGTTTTTCTTGACAAAGAGGAACCTTGGGTATATACTGATCAGAATGGATTAGAAGTAGTCGGGCAAATAAAAGGTCAAATTGATTCTGTTATTGTAATTCCTCACCGGGGAATGAATGAGTTATCCTTTCAGTTTTTAAATCCTGATACACGATGTGAAAGCCTGAAGAATAATTATTTGATAAAGGTGAAATAGAATTTCGAGAATAGATATGTAGCTTTTAATATTTCCATTATTTTTGGATGCCAAAACTGAATTAAATTAAATACATGAATAAAAAATTGCTGTCTGTTATCATTCCGGTATATAATGAAGAACGCACCATTGAAGTTATCCTCGACCGCATCCTTTCAGTGGATTTAATGTATGGATTTAAAAAGGAAATCATTCTTGTTAATGATGCTTCTAAAGATAATTCATCTGGGGTTATATCGGCTTATATTAACAACCATTCTGAGGTAGACATGAAATTGTATGAGCAACCTGTGAATATGGGGAAAGGAGCTGCCCTGCATCGTGGAATTAAGGAGGCTTCCGGTGACTGTATCATAATTCAGGATGCTGATTTGGAGTACGATCCCCGTGAATACAATCATTTATTGAAACCCATTGCAGAAGGAAATGCTGATGTTGTTTATGGTTCCCGTTTTATGGGTGGGCACCCGCATCGTATCCTGTTTTTCTGGCATTCGATTGGAAACAAAATATTAACAACTATTTCAAATATGTTTACCAATTTGAATCTAACCGATATGGAAACCTGTTACAAACTTTTTAAATCAGAGATTATAAAAAATGTTGAGTTAAAGGAAAACCGTTTTGGGTTTGAGCCTGAAGTAACTGCAAAAATTGCACGTCTTCAGGGAATACGGATTTATGAAGTAGGAATTTCATATTACGGGCGTACATACGATGAAGGGAAAAAGATTGGCTGGCGCGATGGATTCAGAGCACTTTATTGTGTTGTGAAATACAATCTGTTCTCCCACTAAAGAATGATATAATCATGCAGCAGTTGTCCGAAAGAAAGTGGGTGTTTTTAGGATTAATCACTCTTGGATTAACTTTCTCAATAGTTGCAGCATTAACAGAAATTCCTGCCGGCGGGGCTGATAATTATGCGCATTTTAATATTTCCAGGTGGGCTTTTCGTTACCCCCACCTGTTTCTTGATCATTGGGGAAAACCTGTCTTCACTATTTTAACTGCTCCATTCGCTCAATTTGGACTATTGGCTGTAAGGATTTTCAACATCATGGCCGGATTGATAACTGCCTGGTTCTGTTATCGACTGGCAACGCATTTTAAGCTGAAGTATTCCTGGTTTGCTGTCGTTATCACTGTATTTACACCTATTTACTTTGTTATGATGTTCTCCGGAATGACTGAAGTATTATTTAGCCTGGTCCTGGTTATTTCCATTTTTCTTTTTTATAAGAAAAGGTACCTCTCTTCGGCAATAATGATTTCGTTTCTTTTTTTAATTCGGAATGAAGGGCTGGCATTTATAGGTTTGTTTTTAATTGCTTTGTTGATTAAAAAGCAGTTCAAAAGCATTCCATTCCTGTTTACCGGGTTCATCCTGTTTAGTCTGATTGGTTGGGTGTTTTATTATCATGATTTTTGGTGGTTAATAAATAAAAGACCTTATAGTATTGGTGGTTCTGTTATTTATGGAAGCGGTGGATGGTATACTTTTTTTAAAAAAATGCCCTTGTATTTTGGTCCTGTCGTCCCCTTCTTTCTGCTTGCAGGTACCATTGTCATTCTTGTGAAATGGCTGCATAATGAAACAAAATTTACTTCAGGTTCATTTACTCAGGTAGTGCTGATACTGGGTAGCTTTTGGGGCTACCTGTTCGTTCATAATTATTTGTGGTGGCAGGGAATTTCATCTGCCGGACTGGTGCGGGTAATGGCGGCTGTTTCTCCTTTAGTGGGCATTATAACTGTCTATGCCTTAAATTCATTTGCAAATGCGATAAAAAGCAAAAACAAGATATATGCAGGTACTATATTAATACTTACTGTTTATATGACAGGTGCTGCAGGTGACTATTATCACAGGTCTTTAAAACGAAATGTTACTACACAGGTTTTGAACAATGCCACAAAATATTTGATACAACCTTCTGTTAAAAAGCATCAACTTGTAGTTCATAATCCTTATTTTGCTTATTCTACCGGAAGAGATGCCTGGAACAAAGAAGAAATTCAGTATGGATTTGCGGATAAAACTTCACCTGGTTCAAATTTGTCTGACAGTACACTTTTTGTCTGGGATGCACATATTTCTCCCAATGAAGGTAATACCCCTCTTGAAAGAATTATGGAAAATCCATATTTTGAATTGGTTGCGGTTTTTGAGCCTCAAATTCCATACGTCGTTTTAGGTGGGAATTATTATCAGATTCTGATATTCAGAAAAACTTCCGGCTCAGGGCATGATAATTATAATATTCTTAGGAATTTAAAGCAGAAGAATAAAATTAAGGAAATTTGTTATGTTGGTGAATGCATTTTTAGAAATCCATTCCAGCATCCGGAACATGATGAGAGAGGATTAGCGAAAGAAGAAAATGAATCGGGTTTTGACTTTTATTTGAATTGCAGTGCAATTAGTCCTGCTTTTCAATTACCGGCTGAAGTCATAGAAGAAGGTATAGGATATAAAGGACAGATATCTACAGACGTTTTTTTTCACAAGTTTAATATGAATCAGTTACTAATTTTTATTTCACCCGAAGACATCAATCAGGTTCATTATTATGCTACAATTGATTTTATAAAACAAAACCTTAAATATGACGTTTGGAATGAAACGGATTTTAATTTTTGTATTCTTCAAAAATTGAATAAGGAATTCGTATAAGATTAAACATTTGAAAATTTGGTAATAAGAGACTATGAATTGAAGTTTTATACTTTGAAGTTTTTACTGCAATCAAATAAACTATAATGACTGAAGCAACAGGAAATTTACAATATGGAACCGATACACTGGAGGTAATATCTTCCGCTGACAGATTTAACCATTGGATGTATCAAACCATCCGGCCGCACTGCAGTGGCAGCATTCTTGAAATTGGCAGCGGGATTGGCAATATCTCTCAATTTTTTGTGAACGATGGGGCAGCTATTTCTCTTAGTGATTTCGATAGGAGTTATTTTCCCAGGCTGAAAGAGAAGTTTGGCAGCAGCCCGAATTTAAAAGGAATATACCAAATCGATTTTTCAGTTAAAAATCCCGAAGATTTATATCCGGAATTGATCGGGAAGTTTGATACGGTGTTTGCATTGAACGTGGTGGAACATATTGAAGATCATCATCAGGCTTTACTAAATGCCAATAAATTCCTTCGTCCCGGAGGTAATGTAGTTATTCTTGTACCTGCTTTTCAATTTCTTTTTAACGGGTTTGATGAGCAGTTAGGCCATTACAGGAGGTACACCAGCAAGACTTTGAAAAACCTTATGGAATCAGCAGACTTCGAGGTGATACATTCCCGGTATTTTAATTTCATTGGTACCCTTGGCTGGTTCGTATCAGGAAATATTTTACGGAAAAAAATGATCCCGGGGGGGCAAATGAAACTGTATGATACCCTGGTACCGGTATGGAAACTAGTTGATTCTTTTACACAAAAATTTTCTGGTCTTTCGGTTATTCAGACGGGACAAAAAAAATGAGATGTCGCATTCAGCAAGACAATTAAAATCAACCTTCGGAACGAAATCATTAAGCTATGTTCTTTGGATGATGGTTTTGGCAAGTATTACTTTGCTTGTACTCAAGAGACATGAAAATACCGGATATTTTAATTGGCGTAGTAAAATGTGGGCTGACGTGGCTGGTTATTATGTCTATTCACCTGCTCTTTTCATTTACGGCTTCGATGGTGATAAATTGCCTGAAAACATAGTTGAGAAAACCGGCGAAGGATTTACAATCGATGAAAAAGACAGGATCATTACACGGTATACCAGCGGAGTGGCCATTCTGCAGGCTCCTGTTTTCCTAGCTGTCCATGCAGTTGCCGGTATATCAGGACAAGAACAGGATGGTTTTTCGGGTATTTATCATCTGGTTTCCAGTTTTGCTGCCATTTTGTATTGTTTTCTGGGTCTGTTATTGCTTTGGAAGTTTTTGTTGTTTTATTTCAGTAGAGTCGTTGCTTTTCTGACACTGTTCACGATTTTTTTTGGAACCAACCTCTTGTATTATACCATTGATGCTGCAGGAATGTCGCATATCTACTCGTTTTTCCTTTTTTCTTTACTGTTGCTGATGTCGAAACTTTTTTTTGATAAAACATCAGGAAGCC
>JBEPWX010000325.1:0-4615 GCA_041642235.1 Mariniphaga sp. | reverse complement strand
TATATCCATGCCTTTACGAGATGAACATCTCCAAGCTTACCTGATTTAACAATATCCGATGCTTCAAACCAATGCTTTGAACTGCGTTGCCACATTCCCACCTGTACTGCCAGATCCGGATGGTCAGCAGCTGCCTTTACCATGGCATTGCATTCTTCAATGCTATGTCCCATAGGCTTTTCAACATAAACATGTTTTCCGGCTTCCAGTGCATTTATCATCATGTTAGCATGCCAATGGTCGGGTGTTCCTATAATTACTGCATCAACTTCGGGATTATCGAGCATCTCCCTAAAATCAGAATAGAGGGCAGGCCTGACATTAGTCATCTCTTCAACATCGGCTGCCCGTGATTCCAGTATTTTTGAATCCACATCACAGAGAGCAACACAATCAACATTGTTTCCTTCTTTCAGGAAACTTCGAAGGTCACTGAAACCCATGCTGCGACAACCTATTAATCCCACCCTTACCCTTTCAGCCGGAGATGCACAGGCATTCATAATGGTTGGAAAAGCACTGATGGCAGCTGTTGCAAGGGCTGAATTTTTGATAAATTTTCTTCTGTCAGAATTCATACTATGATTTAATTTGATTTTTAAAACAAACAGTGTAAATATATAAGTTCTGTTGCTGAAAAAGAAACAGATACCCTTATATTTCTTACAACATTGAATTTTACCAGTACTGATGCTTAATTCAATCATTATTTCCTGTATAATTTAAAGGAGTTACCGAAGAGTAGTATGGTCTTTAAACCAGAAAATAAACAGTAGGTTTTTCCGTTTATCTGATTAACCGGAAGCCTGAAAAAAGACTTCATAGCACCTTGCAACAAAAATAAAATGAAATATAAAATTGCAAAAGAAACGCTTTTTTTAATCCTGCTGATACAGTTTTCAGCATTATATGCAACAGACAGGATCTGGAATATAGCTAACCTTCATACAGCATCAGATGTAAGCTATCTGTCGGAAATTGAAAAAGAAGTAATTCTGGAAATTAATAAACTACGCTCTGATCCGCCCCGGTATGCCGAAGAATATATTGCACCACTTGCAAAACATTACGATCGTCGGCTTCTTTATTATCCGGGCGATCAGCCTCTCATCACCCGGGAAGGCGTTTCAGCCCTAAATGAATGTGTGCGGGAACTGAAAAAACAACATCCATTACCTGTTATGTACCCCAGTCAGGGATTAACAAAAGCAGCCCGGGATCATGTCCGCGATCAGTCGAAAACCGGGAAAACAGGACATACAGGCAAAGATAAAAGTAGTATGCGCGACCGGATTGAACGTTATGGCGACTGGCAGATAAAAATTGCTGAGAATATTGCTTATGGGGCTAAAACACCCCGTCAGATTGTGGTTTACCTCCTCATCGATGACGGGGTACGCGATCGCGGTCACCGAAAAAATTTCCTGACCCCTGATTTTAAAACAGTCGGCATAGCAGTAGGAAACCATCCTCAATATGGAGTTATGAGTGTAATGGATTTTGCCGGCGGATTTAAAACAGTGCAAGAATAGCAATTGCTGCATATCATTATGAACTGCATGTTAATGCTGTGATCACCTGTAAATCTCTGCAAAGCAAAATAATCCCCCAAAAAACCACATTTAAAAACCAATCGTTGAGTTTTTTAAAAAAAAGGTATTTATTTTGCCGAATTAATTGAATGAAAATTTATATGCTGGTTTGGGAAAATGAAGAATTCTTACCTTGATCTCATCGAACAATCGTATTATTTTCCGCAGGAAGGATTCGACCTGCAGGATGGTAATCTTTCATTTTACGGCGTTTCGCTGAAGTACCTAATCGATAAATATGGAACTCCCTTCAGGCTAATGTATCTGCCGCGTATAGGAGACCAGATAAAGAAGGCGCGCAACCTGTTTCGGCGGGCTATGAAGGCCACAAATTACAAGGGTGACTACCACTATTGTTACTGCACAAAAACCAGCCACTTCCACCATGTAGTCAGCAAGGCACTTCAGTACAATGTTAACCTGGAAACATCTTCCTCGTTTGATATTGACCTTATACTGAATCTGCACAAACAAGGGAAAGTAGATAAGGATGTAAAAATCGTTCATAACGGATATAAAACCGAAGAATATATACGAAAAATTTTAGACCTCACCGATCTGGGATTTGAGAATTCCACCATAGTGCTCGACAATAAAAATGAACTGAAAAAGGTATTGGCTTATGCCAACGGTAAAAAAGTTCAGATTGGCATCCGCAAAGCAATTGATGAAGAACCTCAAAGTGCATATTATACATCGCGTTTAGGAATACGGTCTTCCGAAATCCTGGAGTTTTACCGAAACAGTATAGAAGGAAAAGAAAATATTGAACTGACCATGCTTCACTTTTTTGTTGATTCAGGAATTAAAGATACATTATATTACTGGGGCGAATTTCAGAAATCGGTAAAGCTGTATATCGAAATGAAAAAAGAATGCCCTACATTGAATGCACTTAACCTGGGAGGAGGTTTTCCCATCAGAAGCCATCTGGGGTTTGAATACGATTACGAGTATATGATCAGGGAGATCGTAAATAACATAAAAGATGCATGTAATGCTGAGGGAATTGAAGAACCAGATATTTTTACAGAATTCGGAAAATATACGGTAGGTGAAAGCGGCGCCACCATATTTTCTGTTTTGGAGCAAAAGCAGCAAAACGATGCAGAGCTGTGGTACATTATCGACAACAGCCTGATGAATACCATTCCCGATGCATGGTCGATTTTTGAAAAATTCATTTTGTTGCCAATCAACAAGTGGAACAACGAATATACCAGGGTAAGCATTGGCGGCATTAGCTGTGACCACTCCGACTATTACAACTCGGAAGATTTAAACCAGCAGATCATGCTGCCACGCTATTCGTCTCGCGAAAAAGAACCTTTGTATCTTGGATTTTTTCACACTGGTGCCTATCAGGATTCCATCAGCGGTTATGGAGGTATTAAACATTGCCTGATTCCAGCTCCAAAACATGTTATCATCGACCGCGATGAAACAGGAAACTTTGTGGACCATGTTTACCGAACAGAACAAACGGTGGATGATATGTTTAAAATTCTAGGGTATAATCCCTGAAAGACTTATTACCACCATAAAAAGCCCCGCAGAATTCACAGAAAAAACCTGCCGGGGCTTTTTTTGCCTTTCCTGTTAGTTTGACTTGTGTTTGAAGCACAGCTATTCATTGTAAATTATAAGAATCTTACATAGATAGTCTGGTCTTACCAGGTCCAATACCTGATTTAACTCAACGTTAATTCACTAAAAATTCAGTTTAAATTCAATTAAAATTGAATTTACTGTGACTTAATATTGAATTTATATAGAGTTTAAATTGAATTTAATATGGACAAGGTATAGCGTCCTTCTCTGTAGGATTAAAGCAATTCCCTAATGCATTCATTCATTTTAATTGCAGCCAGCCCTTTTTAAATTCCCATGTTTGCAAATCACAAAAAGAAGAACAAGAAATTTAATACAAGTTGAATTTCAGCGACAAGATTTTTCTTCCCCTGCCTGTAAACAGTAAAAGAGGCTGCCTTCATATGGGCAACCTCTGCATTGTTCTGTGGAAGAAAACTCTGAAGGCAACTTTATGCGACTCAACTGTGTCCATTTTTCTTATCCAGCATCAGTAAGGAATTCACCAGGATTTCAGTCAGGTACTGCTTTTCTCCATTTTTTCCTTCCCACGAACGATTGGATAGTTTTCCTTCAATGGCAATCTCCGAACCTTTTTTGAGGTACTTTTCAGCAATTTCAGCCTGTTTATCCCATGCCACCAGGCGGTGCCAGGTAGTTTCCGACTGCATTTCTCCCCTGCTGTCGCGATACGTTTCGTTTGTAGCAATTGAAAGAGTAGCCATTTTCTTTCCGCTAACCAGCTTTTTTACTTTTGGAACGTCACCCAGATGGCCAATAAGCCTGACGCTGTTTTTTAATGCATTCATGATTCTTGATTTTAAATTAATAACTCAAATAAAATTAATACTCCAAAAGTAAAGCAGCGCAGGCAAACTAGCCGGGATTTAAACATTTGTAACCGATTATAATCATTTATAAACGTTTACAAACGGATATAAATTTATATATTAGCAAATTAAAACCAAACAAAATCCTCCTATGGAAGAAAGAAAATGCAAGGAATGCGGCGAACTTTTACGGGGACGTGCCGACCAGAAATTTTGCAGTGATGCCTGCCGCAATGCCTGGAACAACCAAAAATTAGGGGAATCAACAAATTATATGCGTAAAATCAACAGGATTCTCAAAAAAAACCATTCGATTTTAAAGGGATTAAACCCCGATGATAAAACCACCACGTATAAAAGTACAATGGTAAAACAAGGGTTTAACTTTAGCTACTTTACTCATATTTATAAAACCCGTACGAACAGGGTCTATTACTTCTGCTACGACCAGGGGTTTTCTGCACTTGAGAACAACAAATTCCTTTTGGTGAGAAAGGAGAATTAAAAAGAAACATGAAATGAGCATGAGTAGGAATACACACCAACCGGAGATTATTAAAATGCTCATGCGAATTCCAGATTATACCATTGAAAACTTACAAT
>JBEPWX010000324.1:0-4623 GCA_041642235.1 Mariniphaga sp. | reverse complement strand
CTACTACTGCAAAACGTGGACCATTTGAAACTCTTGTATATTCTACCGGGCAACTGGAAGCACAGAGTTCAGAAAATATTGAGGTACCCCAAATTTTACGTGACAGGAGTGTTGGTATATACGAAATTAAAATCACCGATTTAATAGAAGAAGGAACCGTTGTTGATTCAGGCGATTATGTTGCTTTGCTCGATCACAAAGCAGTAGAAGAAGTTCTGGTAGGAGCGCAGGAAGAACTTGACCAGGCATTAAATAGTTTCGAAGATGCTAAAATGGATTCCAATCTCACATTAAGTAATCATCGTGATTTAATCATAAATGCTCGTGAGGAAGTTGAAGAAATGCAGATTATACTTGATGAATCGGTATATGAATCACCAGCCATTATCCGAAAAGCTGAGATGGATGTAGATAAGGCGAAACGCAAGTATGAACAGGAAAAGAAAAGTTATGAGTTGAGACAGAGACAGGCAGTTACAAGAGTTGCAAGGTATGCCATTGAGTTACGTCGACGTCAGAACCGGGTTAACTTATTAATGGAAGTTCTTCAATCATTGCGAATACATGCTCCCAAGCCCGGTATGTTGGTGTATGGCAGAGACCGGACACGTGAAAAAATCCAGGTAGGCTCCAGTGTAAGTGCCTGGCGACCGGTAATTGCTACTCTGCCTGATCTTTCATCCATGCTTTCCCTTACATGGGTAAATGAAATCGATATATCAAAAGTTCAGGTCGGCCAAAATGTGACTATTGGTATTGATGCGTTACCTGGAAAACAATTGACTGGTGAAGTAATTTCAGTAGCAAACATTGGGCAACCTATGCCCAAAAGTGATGCAAAAGTATTTGAAGTAAGGATACGAGTGCTAGGCGATGTTGACGATCTAAAACCAGCAATGACAACCAGTAATATTATTCAAACCGGCACATGGGAAAATACACTCTTTATACCCACAGAAACCGTTTTCAGTAATGATTCACTGGAATATGTTTTTCTTGATAATAAAGGTTCACTGGAGAAACAAATTATTGACCAGGGCGATGGAAATGAGAACTATGTAATTGTTAGAAAAGGACTGGAGGAAAATGATCGGATTTTATTAAGCATGCCCGAAAACCATGAAGATTTACCCTTTATCGGAATGGAAATATACCAGGAAATAAAAGAACGCAAAATGAAAGAAGAAAATGAAAAACAGAACGATGTTGCCAAAAGCAAAGACACTTCCCTAAAACCTGAAGATAAACTGGAACAAACTTCTGATAACGAAATAAACATTGCCGGATGAGTAGTGCTTTTGAACGATATAAATACAATATTGCCAGTGGTGTTGAGGCAATATTTGCCAACCGTGTAAAATCCTTTCTTACTGCTCTGGGAATCATTTTCGGTGTTGCAGCAGTAATAAGTATGCTGGCAATTGGGAATGGAGCAGAACAGGAGATCCTGGAGCAAATAAAAATGGTTGGGGTTAACAACATCATTATTTCACCAACTGAAAATGTAGTAGATATCGAAAAGGAAGCTACGTCAGAAGAGGAGCCACAAATAAGCTCGAAAAAATACTCACGTGGATTAACCCTGCTTGATGCTGATGCGATTATAGACATTATTCCTACCGTAAGTAAAGTTTGTCCGGTAATAACTTTTAATTATTCAGCCATTCTTGATGGGAAAAGCAAACCTGTAGTGTTGGAGGGCATCAATAACAACTATTTTGATTTATTTAATATATCCTTACAGAAAGGCAGTCAGTTTGCTCAAAATCAAATCGATAACGGCCTACCGGTTTGCATTATAGGCGACAATATCAAGAATACTTTCTTTAACCGTGAAGAGGCTGTAGGTAAATACATCAAATGCGGTCAGATATGGCTACAGGTTATAGGAGTAGTTGAACGCAGAGATTTTACGGCTTCGGCATCCGATGAACTGGGGATCAGCAGCACCGACAATAAAATATTTATTCCTGCAAAAACAATGATGATGCGGTTCAAAAATCGTGCACTTCTTCGTGCCGATGAAATTGAAGCTGCATCTTCAGGAAATAATTCAGCAAATGAAAACCTCAATCAACTGGATAAGATTATTGTTCAGGTAGAAGAAACGGAATATCTTAATTCTACTGCAGAGGTAATAAACAGAATGTTGTATCGCAGGCACAACAGCCTTTATGATTTTGAAGTTACAATTCCGGAACTTTTATTGAAACAACAGCAAAGAACTAAAAACATTTTCAACATTGTCCTTGGTGTTATAGCAGGAATTTCACTTATAGTGGGTGGAATTGGCATTATGAATATTATGTTGGCATCGGTTATGGAACGAATCCGTGAAATAGGGCTCCGGCAGGCTATAGGAGCATCGAGAAAGGACATTATTGCTCAGTTTCTTTCTGAATCCACTCTAATAAGTGTTACTGGTGGTATTTTGGGAATAATACTTGGAGTAGGTCTGTCACAAATTATAATGGCGGTATTTGATATACGAACTGTAATATCCGTTTTTTCTATTGTAATATCTTTCGGTGTTTCTGTTATGATTGGGGTTACTTTTGGATATCTTCCCGCTAAACGTGCATCCGACCAGGACCCGGTTGAATCGCTTCGTTATTAAAATGAATCATAAAATAAATCACTCAATAAAAAGAAATATTAAACCTGCCGGTAAAATAACAGTCAATACAAACTATCATGGCGGTAAATTTTACCTATAACCATATTAAAAACCAGATTTAAGATATGAAATCCTGTTTTACATTACTGTCAACTATTTTCATTTTCTTGTTTATTTTTAATTCCAATGCTCAGGAAAAACGCTTTCTAACACTTGAAGATGTTATTGAAATTGCATCCGAACAATCACTTGATGCATTTAGAAATAAAAACATGTATCTGTCCAGCTATTGGGAATTCAGATATTATAGAGCCGACCGGTTGCCAACTTTAAGTTTTGATGCAACTCCCTTTGATTATAATCGTTCGATGCAGAAAGTATATAACTACGATGAGAACCGTGACGAATATAAATTACGTGAAGATTTAAGTTCGGAAATAGCACTGCTTCTAAACCAAAATATCGGATTAACTGGTGGCCGGCTTTTTGCCCGCTCTGAATTGAATTTAACGGAAAAATTGGGGGAAGAACGTATTTCATCTTATTCATCCACTACATTTAGTATAGGTTATTCACAAAACATAAACTGATACAATAGCCTTAAATGGACAGCGAAAATTGAACCGCTTAAATTTGAACGTGCGAAAAAAGACTTTATACAAAGCAAAGAAGAGTTGGCTATTAAAGCTAACCGGCGATTCTTCGACCTGGTTGATGCGCAGATAGAAGTAAATATTGCCACAACAAACCTGGCTAATGCTGATACGCTATACAAAATTGGTACCGGCAGGTTTAAAGTGGGAACAGTAACTCAGGATGAACTTCTTAACCTGGAGCTCGGTTTTATGAATGCCAAACTTGCGCTTACCAGGTCCATCATCGGACTGGAACGAGCACAAGCACAATTGAATTCTTTTCTTGGATTTGACAAAAGTATAAAAGTTGAATGCGTAATTCCTACCGAGCTTCCGGATGTACAGATAAATTCAGATAAAGCAGTAGCATTGGCATTTCAAAACAATCCGGAAATCATTCAACAGCAACAGCGACTGGTAGAAGAAGACATGAGAGTAAAGCAGGCAAAATCCCAGGCTGGTATCAGTGGAGATGTTTATGCCCTTTATGGATTAAACCAAAATGCCAGGGAGCTTGACTTGGTTTACCGCGACCCACTTGACCGACAACGATTGCAAATTGGAATGAATATCCCGGTACTTGACTGGGGACGGAGAAAAGGAAGACTTTCAATGGCTGAATCTAATCGTGAAGTTGTGCGTATAAGTATCAACCAGGAAAAAATTGATTTTGAGCAAAATGTAATTATGAACGTAATGGAGTTCAATTTGCAGGCCGAGCAGGTAATAAGCAGAGCAAAGGCCGATACGATTGCACAATTGGGTTACGATGTTACCCAACAACGTTTTCTAATTGGTAAGGTAGATGTTACAAAACTAAATCTGGCAAGAAACGATCAGGAATCGGCTCGACGAGCTTACATTAATGCTCTTCGATTATACTGGAATTATTATTTTACACTCAGGCAGCTTACTCTTTTCGATTTTGAAAATAATATAACATTATCAGAAAATTTCGAGCAGCTGGTAAATTAATTTGATATGATGAAGTTCAACATGAAAAAGAGGTTTATCTGGATTGTTGTTGCAGCAGGTGCAATTCTTATAGCTGTATTGCTGGGGCGCAATACAATTACAGGTAATAAAGCATTCACAGTAAAAAAGACAAACTTTCAATCTGTAATTACTGTTAAAGGAGAAATTCAAGGAAAAAATGCTGTATTTATCTCGTTTCCGGATGAGTTAAAGGAAAGGGATTTATGGGTCAGAGATTACGAGATAAAAGATCTGATTCAGGAAGGAACCCTGGTAAAAAAAGGGGATTGGATTGCTACCCTTGAAGTGGATAATCTTAATCAACAAATTCAGCAAAATAATGACGAAATGGAAAGGCGTCTTGCTGACTTCAATGATCAAAAAATTGATACAGCC
>JBEPWX010000323.1:0-4632 GCA_041642235.1 Mariniphaga sp. | reverse complement strand
TATTCCGGAAAGATTCGCTGAACGGTCGCTTGCTTCGGAAAATTCGCATGTAATAATTACCACTCCGGATATGATGGAAAGAAAAGCTAAAATGCGGGAAATGGCGAACGCATTTATTGCTTTACCCGGAGGTTTTGGAACTATAGAAGAAATTTTGGAAGTTTTAACACTTCGTCAGTTGAACTACCACCGAAAGCCTGTGGTTTTTATTAATACGAATAATTTTTTTGAGCATTTGTTTAAACAATTTGAAATATTTTTTGAGCAAAATTTTGCAAAAGATATATACCGCGCCCTTTATTTTGCAGCAATAAATTCTGAAGAAGCTTTGGAATTTATTTCAAGATATGAACCTGTAGATTTGGATTCTAAATGGTATATAGTTCCATTTAAATAGCTTTTTATTTTTACTTGCTGACATTTTGCCTGTTATTTTGTTATAGAATTTTTAACAAAATGCATTGTCATTGTTAAATTATATAAAATGAAGTGAATTTAGATGATTTTGAGGAGTATTGGCAAATAATTTGAACAGGAGTCAATATATTAAAAACAAAGTATCAGTAAATAAAAAATCTAGATTATGGAAAATGTAAAGAAGTATACGCTGACTTTTTTACTGGTCTTAGCCAGTGCTTTTATTGCAGTATGGATATACAGTTCATTTTTTGCAAAAACACAGGAATTTATTCTATCAGAACAACGACCAGTTAGTTTTGTAAATCTTCCGGCGAACAGTCAGCAACAATTGCCTGATTTAACTTTTGCTGCTGAGAATTCAGTTCATGCAGTTGTACATATTGCAACCCAATCGGTTAGAGGAGGCGGTTGGTCAAGCGGGAATCCATTTTTTGATGAGTTTTTTGGCTTACGTCAACAACAGCCCCAGGTGGTGCCTGGATTTGGATCAGGTGTTATTCTTTCGGAAGACGGCTTTATTGTTACAAATAATCATGTAATTGAAAATGCTCAGAATATTAAAGTTATACTTAATAACAAAACTGAATATACTGCTAAGTTAATAGGAGCTGACCCTTCAACGGATCTTGCATTATTAAAAGTTGAAGATGAAAATCTTCCTTACCTTACCTATGGAAATTCAGATGAATTAAAACTTGGAGAATGGGTGTTGGCTGTTGGTAATCCATTTAATCTGAATTCTACTGTTACTGCAGGTATTGTTAGTGCAAGAGCTCGAAATCTGGGAATTAATGCTGACGATTATTCAATAGAATCGTTTATACAAACCGATGCAGCTGTTAATCCTGGAAACAGCGGAGGTGCACTGGTAAATCAGCAGGGGAATCTTGTTGGTATTAATACAGCTATTGCATCACGCACAGGTTCTTTTGCAGGATATTCATTTGCAGTACCAGTATCCATTGTTCGGAAAGTTGTAGAGGATTTGAAGGAGTATGGTATGGTGCAGCGGGCTTTGCTTGGCGTGAACATTCAAAATATAGATGCTGGTCTGGCAGAAAAATACGGGATGAAAACTCTGGAAGGAGTTTATGTGGCAGCAGTCACCGAAAACGGAGCAGCCAGAGATGCAGGTATAAAGGAGGGTGACGTAATTCTTAGTGTTGCCGGAGAAAGGGTCAATTCATCTTCCGAATTGCAGGAAAAAGTAAGCCAGTTTAGACCAGGCGATAATATAGAAATTATTGTTAAAAGAAATGAAGATAAGAAACTTTTTAATGTTACCTTGCGTAATAGACACGGAGATACCCAAATTGTTCGGGATAATGCAACAGTTTTAGGTGCCAGTTTTGAGCCAATTAGCAGCGGGGATAAAAGTAATTTGAGGATTGAAAATGGAGTTAAAATTTTAAAACTTGGGTCTGGTAAACTTAAAGATGCAGGCCTGAGTAAAGGGTTTATAATTACACATGTGAACAAAAAGCCTATTTATGAGGTAAATGATATTAAAAGAGAAATAGGGAATGCAAAAGGAGGAATATTGGTTGAAGGGGTTTATCCCAATGGAGAATTAGCATATTTTGTTTTTGGCGTAGATGGATAAACATTTTTTATACTAATAACATTATATTAATTTATCTTTTTTATTAAAAGCCTGTTCCTTTTTCGCATAATTAATAATGTATATTTGCACGTTTTTTTAAGGAGAGTATATGAGACAACTAAAAATTACAAAGTCGATTACCAATCGTGAAAGCGCTTCACTGGATAAGTATCTGCAGGAAATAGGTAAAGAAGAACTTATTACTGTTGAAGAAGAAGTAGAGTTGGCCCAGCGAATTAAAAAAGGTGATCAGGCTGCTTTGGAGAAACTTACACGGGCAAACCTTCGGTTTGTTGTTTCAGTTGCGAAACAATATCAAAATCAGGGTTTAAGCCTGCCCGATTTAATAAATGAAGGAAATCTTGGATTAATAAAAGCTGCAGAAAAGTTTGATGAAACCCGGGGTTTTAAATTCATTTCCTATGCCGTTTGGTGGATTCGGCAATCAATTTTGCAGGCATTGGCAGAACAGTCGCGTATTGTCAGGCTCCCATTAAATCAGGTGGGGTCGTTAAATAAAATAAATAAAGCCTATTCAAAATTCGAACAGGAACACGAACGTAAACCTTCACCTGAAGAATTGGCCGATTCACTTGAATTGCCTGCCGATAAAGTGGCTGATACTCTTAGGGTTTCAGGAAGACATGTTTCTGTTGATGCTCCTTTTGTCGATGGTGAAGATAATTCTCTTTTGGATGTTTTGATTAATAACGATTCTCCAAATGCTGATCGTTCACTTATACAGGAATCGCTTGCAAAGGAGATTCACCGGGCATTAGCTACACTTACTGAAAGAGAAGCTGATATAATTCGTTTATTTTTCGGAATTGGTTGCCAGGAGATGACCCTTGAAGAAATTGGTGAACGTTTTGGTTTAACAAGGGAAAGAGTCCGGCAGATAAAAGAAAAGGCCATACGCAGATTAAGACATACTTCCAGAAGTAAATTGTTAAAAACATACCTGGGATAAAGATCTGAATGAAAATATGTGTTCAAACAAAAAACGGTGGCAGATTTTTTTGCTGCCGTTTTTTGTTTGCCCTGCATGCAATCACATCTTGCAGGTTAAAGTAAATGTGCCCCTTTACCGGAGTGAAGGCAATATGAAACCAGATGCTTGCTGTCAATGGTTTTTGATATTATTTTCATTGATTGGCTTTTAAACCGCCATTAAAAACAAATTACTTAAACAGCTCAAGAAGAATAACATTTTCAACATGGTGTTTATGTGGAAACATATCAACTGGTTGGATTTTAACAACCTGATAATGTGAGCTAAGTAATGAAATATCGCGAGCCTGGTTAGCAGGATTACAGCTAATGTATACTATTTTTGCAGGCAACAAGCTCAATAAGGTGCTGATTACATCTGTATGCATTCCTGCCCGCGGAGGATCAGTTATAACGACATTAGGTTTTCCATGTTTTTTAACAAACTCGCTGTTGAGTACTACTTTTATGTCTCCTGAATGGAAATACGCATTACTGATGTTATTAATAGATGCATTTTCTTTTGCATCGGAAATTGCCTCGGGAATATATTCGATGCCAATTACTTTTTTAGTATTTCTGGAAATAAAATTAGCAATTGTTCCTGTTCCTGTATATAAATCATACACAATTTCACTTCCTTTTAAGTCAGCAAAATTTCTTGCTATTTTATAGAGTTCGTATGCCTGAACAGAATTTGTCTGATAAAAACTTTTTGGACCAATTTTAAATTTTAATCCTTCCATTTCCTCAAATATATAATCACGACCATAATAATGTTTTATCTGCAAATCAGTTATAGTGTCATTTGCCTTTTCATTAATTACGTACATTATTGAGGTAATTTCCGGAAAATTCATTTTAAGAGCCTTAAGCAATTTGTTCACTGATTGATACTCGTTTCTGAAGAATGAAAGAATTACCATTGTTTCACCGGTAGAACTGGTACGAATAACCATAGTTCTCAGGAATCCTCTTTTTTGCTTTATATCAAAGAATTCAAAATTATTCTGTTTTGCAAATTGGAAAATAAAGTTTCTGATTTCATTTGAAGGGGAAGGTTGCAGCCAGCATTTATCAATGTTTATGACTTTATCAAACATTCCTGGGATATGGAATCCAAGTGCATTGGAATCAGTTATCTCATTTCCTGATTCGATTTCCTCCCGAGTCAACCATCTTTTATTGGAAAAAGTAAATTCCAACTTATTTCGATAAAATGTTTCAGCTTTTGAACCAAGTATAGGGAGTACTTCAGGAATCGTAATTTTTCCAATTCTTTTTAATTGGTTCTCAACTTGCTGTTGTTTATAAACGAGCTGTTTTTCGTAAGGCAAATACTGCCACTTGCAACCACCACAAAGTCCAAAGTGGCTGCAAAATGCCTGAGTCCGGTCTTTTGAAAATTCATGGATTTTTGTCACTGTGGCTTCCTGGTACTTTTTTCGTTTTTTAACTACCTGCAGATCAACTACATCACCGGGAATTACCAGATTTGTGAAAACCACCATATCATTAACTCGTGCAAGAGCTTTTCCTTCTGCTCCGATACTTTCTATTCGTATTTTTTCGTCAAATGGTTTTTTTTTATGTCTTGGCACTTTTTTTTATGCACTGTT
>JBEPWX010000322.1:0-4645 GCA_041642235.1 Mariniphaga sp. | reverse complement strand
TACGCCTCCTACAGTTAAATTAAGGGCATTTGAGGCAATATTTCCACTGATGGAGGGTACCTCTATGGCAAATGCCATACGCTCATAGTAAAGTGTTTTCTCATGCTCCAGAAGCTCTTTGGCAGGCTTCCCTACAGCCGATGGAATTCTTCCCTTAATGGGATGTGAAACCCTCACAGCAGGCTTTAAAATGGTTTCTCCACCAAAGATTTTATCTGTAATCCACCTGCTCAGTTTTATCCATAAACATGCCTGTTCTGTTCTTTGATGCCTTTGCCTGGTGTGCCAAATATTAATTAATATGAAAAATTTAAACTTACCAACAAATCAGAATTTTTTACTATTAAGTCAGCTACAAACAATTATTACATTTTTTGTTCTTTAGGTTAAATGATAATTCATAAACATGCTAGGGAATTAAAAATATGGCAAAATTTCAAATCGGAGATAAAGTTTTAAATGTGAACTCTCAGGAAAGGGGAATTATTATTGATATCCTGGCGAGAGGAAGGGGGCGGCAATTGTAACGCGTCCGTTATGGGAATGAAGATAAAGATTCGCTGGAAACCAATCTTATTTATGACACGGACCTTACAGACCCATTTGAATGTTGCAAACAAGGTCTTTTGGGCTCCTATTTGGAATTTTCCCGAATAAACACAACATTCAAAATTCAGAATACGAGCAATAATACGATTTTTTCGCTGAAGGCATCGAAAACTTTATTTAAGGCATATCAGTTCAAACCGCTTTTAAAATTCCTTAATTCTGCAAACCGCAGGTTGTTGATTGCCGACGAAGTAGGTTTAGGAAAGACTATCGAAGCTGGTCACATTATGATGGAACTTGCTGCACGTAAAGAATTAAGAAACGTACTTATTGTTTGCCCTAAAATGATACAGGAAAAGTGGAAAAATGAATTAAAAGAAAAATTCAATTTTGCTTTTAAAGTTTACGATAGAAAGAAAGACCTGATAGATGAATTAAGTTGCGGCACTGTAAAAGGGATTATAAATTACGAATCTATTCGGAGTTCAGAGAAAAATAAGGAGGAATCTATTCCTTTACTGAAACTGCTTACTGAGCAAAATGTAAAGTTTGACCTGATTCTATGTGACGAAGCTCACAGATTGAGAAACACTGGAACACAAACCTACAAAGTCGCTGAAGTTCTGATGCCTTTTACAACCTCCGCCGTTTTTCTTACAGCTACTCCCATAATGATCAGTGAGGAAAATCTTTTTAATCTGCTTTATTTGTTAGACAGTCAGCAATTCAATAATAAGGAAATTTTTCAAACCTATTTAGCTATATAAACAGGCCTTTTATTAATGCGATTTCATTGCTAAACAAAAATGAAAATTTTTCCGAGATAGCAAAAAAATTAAAAGAATCAGAGCTATATATTCATTATGGGGAAAATAGGACTTATGATAAATCTCAAACAGTTGATGAATTACTTGGGGACATTCCTCTTTATAAAAAAATCATTCGAAAATTTAACCAATAAGCCGGATACCATTGAAAACAGAGTACAGTTGCAGTTCGATATTTCATCGATGAGTATGATGAATAATATTTTTCACGTACCAGAAAACGTGAAGTAACCACAGACTGGACGCAACCATTACGCGAACCACAGACAAGAAAGGTTGAACTATACGAAGATGATAGAGAAAAATTTGAAAATGTTATAAATGAGTACGTTGATGATCATAGCTATGTAGATGAATATGGAGATGCCATCCCAGGGTCATGCATTGGGATTAATCCAGCGGAAGAGACGTGTTGCCAGCATGAACTTAATAATAAGGTAAATCAAGAAAAGAAACTGATTTATCCCAACGTAACGTCCAGGAACATCATGACTGTAAAGCCCAGCATAGCGCCAATGGTTGAAAAATCAGTTTCACGGCCGGTTTGCGATTCCGGAATTAATTCTTCTACAACCACGAAAATCATGGCACCTGCTGCAAAGGATAGAGCATATGGAAGAATTGGTGTTACCGTTAATACCAGATATGCACCAATTACACCAGCCATTGGCTCAACAATGGCCGACAGTTGCCCATAGTTGAAGGCTTTTAGTCTCGACAATCCTTCCCGCCTAAGTGGAATGGAAACTGCTGCTCCTTCCGGAAAGTTTTGCAGCCCGATGCCAATGGCAAGAGCAACTGCTCCACCAAGCAAAGCAGGATCAGGATTGTTGGTCAGTGCACCAAAGGCAACCCCAATGGCAAGTCCCTCAGGGATATTATGAAGTGTGATTGAAAGAACAAGCAGAACACTCCGTTGCCATTTGGTTTTAATTCCTTCCGCCTGGTCAGTTGACAAACTCCTGTGCACGTGAGGTAAAATTTTGTCAATCAGATATAAAAATGCCCCGCCAGTCAGAAAGCCTGCCACCGCAGGAATCCACGGAACATTACCATTTTCTTCAGCCATGTCAATGGCTGGCTTAAGCAATGACCAAAAGCTGGCTGCAATCATAACGCCTGCACCAAAGCCAAGCATCGAATTCAATATTTTCTGATTTATATTTTTAAATAAAAATACCATTGCTGCGCCAAGTGCAGTAATAAACCATGTAAATAAAGTGGCCATAAAAGTCAATAAAACCGGATTATATTCAAGCAGCCAGGTTAAATCCATTTTTTTAATTCTTCAATGTGTTTTATTAACAATACACAATTTATAAATATTACCTGATTAATAAGTAGATAAGCAGTCTGGAATGATTCTAAATTATTTAAGGATTCAACAAATCGGGGAAATAACCTGTAGCGTTTTATTCTGAGTTTTCTGTATTATGAATTAAGGTAGTATGCAATGTGGTAATGGCTTTTTGAAATGCTCTCACCATTGCCGGCGGTAAGCAATAACTGAAAGCTATAATATACAGGAACAAAAGAATTGCACCAAAAATCTGCATTCCTTACACTAAAGTACTGTCACCGGCAAATTTTGCTCACTATGAGTTTCTTGAAAAAATTTTTGAGGATCTTAACGGATCTACTTTATTCGAATTCCCAATATTTACCTGCAAGTCATACATTATTCATCACTCATACTTTTTCCATATATTGGGACTTTTCTCAGAATGATAAGTGAATTTATTAATAACATAAATTAAATCCTCCTGTGAAAAAGGTTTTGAAATGTGGGCACTAAAACCGGCATTAATAATTTTTTGCCTATCCTCCGGCAATGCGTTAGCAGTTTGAGCTACTACCGGTAAACTTTCATTAAATTGACGAATCTGTTTAATAACCTGGTACCCGTTTAATTCTGGCAATCGAATATCCAGGAAAAGGAAATCGATGTTATTATTCTTGACAATTTCGACTGTGCTGGGGCCAGTATCTGCATGAAGAATATTGGCTTTAGTTGATGACAACATATGTTTCATCATTTGAAAACTGAAAATATCATCTTCTGCTATAAGTAAATTATAGTTTTCAAGGTTAGGATAAACTACAGATTCTTCTTCAGTATCGTTCCTATCAACTTGTAATGGTTTTTGTTCAATAAAAGGATGAGTAAAATAAAATAAAGAACCTTCTCCTGGAGAGGACTCAACTCCAATTTCTCCTCCAAGTAACTTTACGATGTGCTTGCAGATAGTTAATCCTAATCCTGTTCCTCTAATTATTGACTGGCTGTCATCATGTAACCGAATGAATCGTTCAAATACTAATGAATGGTTTTCCTTGGCTATACCAATACCTGTATCTTTTACAAAAAAGGTTATTTCTTTTTCATTCTCATAAACGTTATAACCTACTTCTATAATTCCTTTATCTGTGTATCTTATTGCATTACTGATAAGATTGGTTAACACCTGATTTAGACGATGAACATCAGTGGATATTATTATATTTTCATCGGAAGGGACTTTGAATTGAAATCTGACATCTTTTTTATTGTATGTTTTTTCAAGACCTGAGATTAGCTGTTGTGTCATTTGAATGATCTCATTTACACTTATTTCTTCCTTTGTGATAGTAAGTTCATCTTTATCGAGCCGGGAAAAATCAATAATATCATCAATTAATCTTAATAATTGATCACCACTTTGAGAAATTGCATCAAGAAATTCAATTTCATCATCTTCAGTAACTCTGTTATATAACAATTCTGCATATCCAAGAATAGAATTCATAGGAGTACGGATCTCGTGGGAGATATTCTGAATAAACGCATATCTTAATAAATTCTCTTTTTCAGCTTTCTCTTTTGCAGTTATCAGTTCCTGCTCCATTTCTTTCCTGTTGGTAATATCAATCCCTATACCTATTCTTCTTCCATCGGGAATTTCTACGTTCGTCCATGTGGTATCTATATCTCTTCCATCTTTCGTCCGCATAATTAAATCCTTAAATCCAGGGGTTAATGATGCCATAAATTCTACAGCTTCTTTTCTGTATTCTGGGTCAGGATAAGCAAGTTTCATAAGATCCTTGCCTTTGGCATCTTCTGTTTTCCATCCAGTTATCTTTTCGACAGCCTTATTAAGAAAAAGAGAATCAATTTGTTTGTCGAATATTGATACCATTCAGGGATGGTATCAACAACAGCTTGAAATAACTTTTGGTCATCAATCAATTTTCGTTGAGTTTCAACCTGCTTTGAGATATCATTAAAA
>JBEPWX010000321.1:0-4654 GCA_041642235.1 Mariniphaga sp. | reverse complement strand
CTTTGAAATAGTCTTGTATTTCAGCTGTTTGATTGTATGTAGTAGCGTAGGCAAGGTCAGCGATGTAAATGCCGAGGTTAATTGCCCTGCTCTTTTCAGTGAAATAACTCCCTGCTTTCTCCGGATCGTTGGTAATATCAAAGATGTAACTTGCTTCAACGTCATTCAGCATGTTGGTTACCTCAAAGGTTGACGGCAACGGGTAGATATACTCTTCAACCTCTTGTTCAATCAGCTCGTCGGAAATTTCCGGACGCTCGTTTTTGTTCTTCTGACTTCTGTTGCCGCAGGAATAAAAGCCACTTGCCAGTATCCCGGATACTATGACCAATAAAATCAATTTAAAGGTTTTTAGTGTTCTCATTTTGTATTTTTTAATGTTAGACTTTCAATTCGTAAAACGCCAGCCAAAATAGTATTAGTCAGCAGTTTCTTATAAAAATTTACCAATATTCTTAATTGATTCAAAATAACATAAAATTATTGGCAATGTATAAATCTGGAACAAAAAATTGATATATGTTACCAATGTTTAAATACTTTTAGCAATTGATTCGGAATTTGTAAACTTTGAGTTAGATACCCTGATATTGTACACACTAAGATGAATGCTTCAAATTTCCGTTAACGGGTTTTAGCCGAACAATCTGTGAATATTTCAAATAGTGAATTGCTATACCGGTTCATCAAAGCCCCAGAGTTAAAAGATATTAACAATTCACAAGACGCAAATTTATCGGGTTAAGAGTTTTTGCGCCCCAACAGTGGCAACAGGTACAGAAGAATCGACTCTTTAAATTTTAGATGAATATCAACTGTTATTTATAAAACCCTGAGGGTGGTTAAGAAGATTCAATTTCGCTGTAAGTACTATACTGACAATGAAATTCAGCATAAGTGAAGGCAAAAATTCCCAATCACTGTTTGTTGATAATTTTTTTTGTTAAATATTTGCTCCCCAAAGCAGGATGAACTACTTTTCGACAAATAAAATTTGGCTAAACAACTGAACAGGTGGAACTATGCTCTTTGGACGTACTTTGGTACGAAATTTGGTAAATTTCCCAAAAAGGAATAAAAATCACATCAGTTAGAAAATAATTAACTGCATCACCTTAAAAACAAACCGTCTCTTTTTTCAAACTTATAATGCTATTTGACAACAAATTTAAACTACTTAAAAAAGAATTGTTATGTTTCATGATAAGTCAGAAAGATATTTAAAAGAAGCTCCGCCATTTGAAGCATTAAACCTGCAGAGCTACAAAGAGGTCATCGGCAACTCAAAGATTGAAAAGCTGAAACAACTGGCCGCGCCACTGGAGAATAAAGTGTGGGCACACATAAACTCAACGTATATTGGTGGCGGGGTGGCCGAAATGTTAAAGAGCCTTGTCCCGCTGGCCAAGGGTTTTGGTATTGATGCACAGTGGCATTTATTTGAGGCCCACAGCGAAGACTTTTTCTATATCACCAAAAAGTTTCATGATTTAATCCAGGGTGTAGAACAGTCTTTCAGCGTGGAGGAACTGCACGGAGTTTACATCGACAACTCCATTAAAAATTTCGAGAACTATTCGGTGAAGGCCGATTTAACCGTGGTACACGACCCGCAGCCCTGTGCCACTTCGGTATTTGGAAATTACGAAGGACCGAAACTGTGGCGCTGCCATATCGATACTACCTCTGCCAACAAATTGATCTGGAATTTCTTCCTGCCGTTTATCAATCATTATGACGGCGCTATTTTTACCGATGAACGATTTGTTAAACAGGGGGTAAAAAAACCGGTTTACCGGATTGCGCCCTCCATTGATCCGTTAAGTCCAAAAAACCGGCAGTTATCGGAACAGGAGGCACGACAGATTCTGACGCCGCTGTTTAACAAACACAATATCGATGGCGAACGCCCGATTGTGCTGGCTGTTTCGCGGTATGATATTCACAAGAACCAGGCGACTATTATCAAAGCGTTCAAAGAAATTAAGAAAGACAAGGAAGTACAAAAGAAAAATCCCATCCTTGTAATAGTGGGCAATACTGCTACTGACGATCCAGATGGCCTGGCGATGTACGGACAAATAATGGAAGATCGTGAAAATGATACCGACATCTTTTTGCTGATGAACATCGAGAACAACGATGAAAACATTGGGGCGTTGATGCGTGTTGCCAACCAGTTTGTGCACGTTTCCACCAAAGAAGGATTTGGCCTGGTAGTTACTGAGGCGCTCTGGCAGGGTACACCGGTAATCGGCAGTAATGTAGGGGGAATACCGCAGCAGGTGATCGATAACGAAACCGGCTTTTTGGTAGAGCCATTCGATAGTGAACAAATTAAAATGAAAATGAAATACCTGTTGCTTCACCGCGACGAAAGCAAACACATTGGCAAACAGGCTATGGAGCATGTGCGGGAAAACTTCCTGCTGCCGTCACTGCTGGAAAAATACCTGTTGCTGATGCGTCATTACTCAGGAATTGACAGCAATCAACCGTTTTTCAGAATAAGATAACAGATTAGTTGAGCAGGTGAACCTTCGTATGCAGTGAGGGCTCCGTATCCAGGCGCGTTTTCCCTCCTGCCGGCCCCATCAGCCTCGTCATTGTGAACCCGCCGGCCTTCTTTCAAAAGCAAAAGGTTAGAACTTGCAATGTCTTCTGTTTAATGGCAGTACCTTGAAATTCGGTGGGTGAAGCAATCCCATGACAGGCGCTGAGACTTCCCATTGAAACATCCTATCCTGTTCATAACCTTTATAGACTTTCGAGGTCATCAGGTTAATCTCAAAAATCAGAATTCAGACATTCTAATCGGTATTTTATTGCTTTTTAATTAATCATTTTCTAATTTTAGGTATTTAACATGAAACTATGTTACCTGAAGAACAGATAAATGAAAAGGCCTCCTCACTCTTTTATAAAATCCAGTGCTATTTTGGAGAACTGGATTCCATAGTGAATTTTAATATTTAGTAATGCACACATAAACATGCACCATTAAAATTTAGTTTTTATTATTATAAGAGAAAAAAGTCCATTAAAAATGAAAGTAATAATACGGAAGAAGTATTTAATACTAATATTAATACCAATTCTAACAGGAATTAACAGTTTCTCTCAAACAAAAAGAGCCAGAGACTATGGAATAGTGATAGGTGTTTTAAAAACCGGAAAGAATAATGCAATAACAGATGTTGATGGAGTTGAAGTTGGACACACAACCTTAATAATCGGAGATAGTATAAGAACTGGGGTGACTGCAATATTACCCCATAAAGACAATATTTTTCAATTAAAAGTTCCTGCTGCAATGCATATTGGAAATGGTTTTGGAAAATTAACCGGATATAGCCAGGTTAAAGAATTAGGAAATATTGAAACACCCATCATTCTAACAAACACATTGAGTGTCCCAACAGCCTCAAATGCTTTAATTAGCTATACTCTGGGATTGCCTGATAACCAAGGTGTGCTTTCAGTTAATCCAGTAGTAGGGGAAACCAACGATGGATGGTTAAACGTTATCAGAGGCAGACATGTAAACGAAGAACATGTATTGGCAGCTATTCAAAATGCAAGAGGAGGAATAGTTGAAGAAGGAAATGTAGGTGCAGGAACTGGCACCATTTGTTTTGGTTATAAAGGAGGAATTGGAACTTCATCAAGGGTATTACCTGCATCTTTAGGTGGTTATACAATTGGTGTTTTGGTCCAGACCAATTTTGGAGGAATACTTGAAATAAATGGGGTTCCAATAGGTGAAGAATTAAAGAATTACCCTTATCGGAATAGAATTTTAAATGAAGCTGATGGTTCATGCATGATTATATTAATTACAAATGCCCCACTATGTGCAAGAAACCTGGAAAGATTAGCCAAAAGGGCTATTATGGGTTTGGCTAAAACGGGTGGAATTGCTTCTAATGGAAGTGGAGATTATGTAATTGCTTTATCAACGGCAAAAAATAATTTGATCTCTGATTCAGAAGAATCACTATTCTACAAAAGTGAAGTGTTAAGAAATGAAGACGTTACACCACTATTTTTAGCTGCTATTGAAGGAACCGAAGAGGCGATTATAAATTCAATATTTGCTGCAAAGACTATGATTGGCAGAGATGGTCACAAAGTTACATCGATACCTGTTGATAGAGTGATTGAAACGGTTAAAAAATACAATAGGATTAATCCTGAATGATTTTATCTGTGCACTGCAAAGTAAAACAATTATGACAACAAAAAATTTATCAGTAATGAAATTAATCACACTGTCAATTGTATTCATTATCAGTTTACAACACTCAATAAATGCTCAAAATGACCAATTGCAATGGCTGGACATAGAGCTTTCCAATTATCAGTATCCGTATCCTGTTTCCATTCTATCCTTACATATCCAGAAACAGGATTTAAAAATGGCTTATATGGATGTGAAACCAGGCAATTATAATGGTAAAAACATTTTACTTCTTCATGGAAAAAATTTTAACGGAGCTTACTGGGAAACTACAATTGAAAAGTTAACCAAAGAAGGATATCGCGTAATCGTGCCTGATCAGATTGGCTTTGGAAAATCATCAAAGCCTGATTACTTTCATTACACATTTAAGCAACTTGCCCAGAATACCAGGGCCTTGCTTGATTCATTGCA
>JBEPWX010000320.1:0-4658 GCA_041642235.1 Mariniphaga sp. | reverse complement strand
AATAGGACCATAAGCCCCATGCAGCGGACAAGGATTTTCATCGTCGCAATGCTTCAGGCCAAACCCGCAGCCAGTGAAAATTTTGTCGCCTTCAATGGCAACCACAACATTTTTTAACGGCAACTCAGATTTGTCGGGGTCGAAAAAATATCCGCCGTTTTTACCTTTTATCGATTCAATAAAACCCATTCTCACCAGTCGTTGCAATATTTTTGCGGTAAATGAAGGTGGAGTGTCTATTTCGGAGGCAATCTCAGAAATCCCCGGATTTCTGCCTGATTGGTTTTGAATCTGGATATAGACCAGGCCTCTTAATGCATATTCAGTTTCTTTTTTAAACACTGTTTTTTTTATGCACCAAAGATACAAAAAAAATCACAATGATTAAAAGACCTTCTTGTCTATTGTATTAAATTTACTAAAAGACCTGTTTGTCCATATAAATGATTTTATTAGTTTTGTTGCTGATATTTTATAACTCAAATAAAATTAAAAGCAATTAAAATGGAAATAACAACTAATTCATTAGTAAGTGAAATCGTCAGGGAAAATTTTAAAACGGCTCAGATTTTTGAAAAAAACAACATCGACTTTTGTTGCGGCGGCAATATTTCAATCGATAAAGCGAGCGAGCAGGCCAATCTGAATGTTCAGGAGCTTATTGCATTAATTGAGCCCGTTATGCAGGAACAGGACAGGGATTCGAAATTCATCGAAAACCTGCCGCCGGATCATCTATGCAATTACATTGAAGAAACGCACCATGCCTACATCAACGACAAAGCCCCTTTTATTCAGCAAAAACTGGATAAACTGTGTAATGTACATGGTGATAACCATCCCGAACTTTGTGAGGTGAAAGAATTGTTTGACGGGGCAGTAGGAAATTTAACCGCTCACATGCAAAAAGAGGAGTTAATTTTGTTTCCGCATATTCGCAATCTTGTGAAATTTAAAAACGGACAGCTTAACGAAGTTCCGGGAATGGGAAATATTCTGGGTCCGATAAGTGTGATGAAGGAAGAACATGAGATTGAGGGCGAACGGTTCAGAAAACTGAATGATATAACAAGTCGTTATACAACTCCAGATGACGGTTGCAACACTTACGAAGTAACTTATAAAGCGCTAAAAGATTTTGAAAAGGATTTGTACCGGCACATTCATTTGGAAAATAATATTTTGTTTCCAAAGGCTGTTGAACTTGAAAACGAATTGGCAGCACAATAGATTTTAAGCGGCAGAATGGCTTCTGTCTGTATTTTCCATTAATAATTAAATATGGCACTGCCTGAATTAATTGACTTTAAAAAGGAGCGAATCAGAATTCTCCATTTTACCTGGATCGCATTTTTCATAACATTTTATGTATGGTTCAACATGGCGCCACTGGCCACAACAATGTTAAAAAACATGGATTGGCTTACAAAGGACCATTTGAAGGTACTGGCTATTTGTAACGTGGCCTTAACAATTCCGGCCAGAATTGTTGTAGGTGCATTAATCGATCGTTTTGGTTCCCGGGTGGTGTTCAGTGCATTGATGATAATAATGTCAATACCTGCGCTGCTTTTTGCTTTCGGAAATTCTTTTGTTCAATTAACTATCTCCCGTCTCATACTTGGATCCATAGGCGCCGGGTTTGTGATTGGCATCAGAATGGTGGCGCAATGGTTTCCACCTAAGATGATTGGCCGTGCCGAAGGATTCTATGCCGGTTGGGGCAATTTTGGTTCAGCATGGGCAGCGCTTACTTTGCCCTGGATAGCCATTCATTTTTTTGGTGGCGAAAATGGCTGGCGATATGCACTAGCTATTAATGCTGCCGTTTGCTTGTTTTATGGCATTGCTTATTATTTTCTTGTCCGCGATATTCCAAAGGAAGGGGCTACAAAAGCATTTCACTTTAAGAAGGTAAAAAAAGCACAACCCATGATTGTGAGTTCATACAAGGATTTAGTCCAATATCTGGTTTGGTCGTTTCCTTTAGTTGGTGCTATGGGTGTGCTGGCATGGAAAATTGGAATGGCAGAAGTGGGGGGAAAGCACTTGCTTTCCACACAAATACTGTATGGCATTTATGCGCTTTTGCTTGTTGTTTACGTAGTGCACGTATTAAAAGTGCTTCAGGTAAACCTGCCGGTATTAAGGGCAGGCGTGGCAGAAAAAGACAAGTACCGGTGGGGAAATGTTGCAGCGCTAAACAGCACCTATTTTGCCAATTTTGGGGCGGAACTGGCAGTCGTTTCCATGCTGCCCATGTTTTTCGAAAATGTTTTCAGAAACCTCACCGGAAACAGTGGCGATTACCTGATGACAGCCACTTTTGCGGGTATAATTGCATCTTCTTTTGCATTTGTAAATTTGTTTGCAAGGCCACTTGGAGGTTTATTGTCCGATAAAATGAATAACCGAAAAAAAACCATGTTGCTATACATGGTTGGTATTACCATTGGGTTTTTCTTTATGGCTCTTATTTCAAAATATGGTGCGCCGGGCATTGACGGTATAAGAATTTTAAACCCTATGTATGATGGAATATGGTGGTTGGTTGTGGCTGTTATAATAACCGTTATTACATCCGTTTTTGTGCAAGGTGCCGAGGGGGCCACGTTTGCCATTATTCCCATGATTAAAAAAGAACAGACCGGACAGATCGCCGGAATGGCAGGAGCTTACGGAAATGTTGGAGCTGTGATTTACCTGGTTATCTATTCCCTGGTCGACGATAAAACATTTTTCTATATCCTGGCTTCGGGTGCTTTTGTAAGTTTTATGTTTTGCTGGATAATGCTCAAAGAACCCGAAGGCTCTTTTGCTGAAGAATAAATAAAAACTATAAAGCTGATGTCACAAACAAATCTTTCGAACTGGCAAGTTGAAAACGAACAATTTTGGAAATCAACCGGAAAAAGGGTAGCCACCCGTAATTTATGGATTTCTATTCCCGCACTGCTCCTTGCGTTTGCTGTGTGGATGATGTGGAGCATTATTTCAACAAAACTCAAGGAATTTGGATTTAACTTTGGAATGATTTCCCCGGACATGAGCCCTGAGGAAGTTACAGCAAAACTGAAAGAAATCAACAGCTTGTATTACACATTGCCGGCAATTGCCGGTTTGGCCGGTGCAACGTTGCGTATACCGAATTCATTTCTGATATCGCTGGGTGGGGGAAGAAACGTAATTTTTGTAACAACACTGCTTTTATTGATTCCTGTTATCGGAGTTGGATTTGCGTTGAGGGATGTGAATACCCCTTATATTACATTTGCAATTTATGCAGCCTTATCCGGATTTGGTGGCGGAAATTTTTCTTCTTCAATGAGCAATATCAGTTTTTTCTTCCCCAAACGTATGCAAGGGACTTCTCTCGGGTTAAATGCCGGTATCGGTAACCTTGGTGTTGGGGTTATGCAAAAACTTATCCCCTGGGTAACGGGATTTTACATTTTTGCTGCATTTGGGGCAACCGGGGAAACAGTTGTCAATGAACCCCTGGCCGGCCTTCAGAATGCCGGATGGGTTTGGGTGCCTTTGCTCATAATTTCCGGATTTGCCGCATTTTTCGGAATGAACAACTTAATTACCGGAACTCCAAATCTGCCCTCGACAATGCAGGGGGTATTCAAAACGGTATACATGGTGGTCCTCGGGCTTATTGCCACGGCTGTTGGAGCTTATCTGCTTATCGGTTTGAATGTGAACATGTGGGCTGTGCTGCCGGTGGTAATTGTGTTGACAATTGTTTTGATGAAGTATGCCACTCCGCGGGAAATTAAAACCAACCTGAATAAGCAGTTTTCCATTTTCAGCAACAAGCACAACTGGATTATGACTGTTATCTACACCATGACATTCGGATCTTTTATCGGATTTTCGGCAGCATTCCCAAAACTTAGCCAGGATATTTTTGTGTACAGCAACCCGGCCGATCCTTCCTTTGTCAATCCAAATGCGCCCAATTTTCTGATGTGGGTGTTTCTTGGACCGGTCATCGGTGCGCTTGTCCGTCCGGTTGGAGGATGGTTTTCCGATAAAATCAACAGTGGCGCAAAAGTAACCGCTTTCACCACAATGGCCATGATAATTGCAACCTTTGCAGTTGCTTTTTTTATTATAAAAGCAAGGGCAACCGAAACTCCCGAACAATACTGGTGGCCCTTTTTTATCAGTTTCATGGTTTTATTCCTTGCAACCGGTATTGGCAACGGAAGCACATTCAGAAGCATACCTTATATTTTCAGAAAAGAACAGGCTGGTCCGGTTTTAGGATGGACCGCCGCAATTGCTGCCTACGGTTCCTTTATTATTCCAAAAATATTTGGACAGCAAATCGAAAACGGCACACCGGAATATGCGCTTTACGGGTTTGCCGTTTACTATTTTATTTGCCTGGGGTTAAACTGGTGGTATTACCAAAGGCCCGGAGCAGAAATTAAAAACCCGTAGTAATCCGTGCAAAGAAATCCAGGAAAACACAGGGGATGAAAAATTATCAATTAAAAAAATACTCTGAAAGAGAATGAGAAATTTTTTTACTGAATTCAGGAACGACCATCGCCAAATCAGGGATTTGGTTATGGATGCAATCTCATCGGTTATCAGTAACGACATAGAAAAGGTAAAAATGCTTTTGGACAAATTAGATGTTGTTG
>JBEPWX010000319.1:0-4661 GCA_041642235.1 Mariniphaga sp. | reverse complement strand
AGTGAAATTACCCCGGTCGTTCAGGTAAACGAATCCTTTCTGAAAAATAAAAAACCGGGCGAAATCACCCCGTTTTTACAGCATAAATTTTTTGAACTAACCTAACAATTTTTTGACCTGGCTGTATACATTATCGCCGGTGAATCCCAGTTTCTCATCAAGTACCTGATAGGGAGCTGAAAATCCAAATGACGCCATACCCCAGATTCTTCCATTTTCACCGACAAGCCCTGCCAGGGTATCGGGCAATCCGGCAGTAAGACCAAAGCGCGGGATTCCTGCCGGAAGAACCATTTCCTGGTAATCAGTCGGCTGATTGCGGAACAGTCCTTCTGACGGAACAGAAACAATTTGTACCTTGATTCCATCTTCCCGAAGTTTTTCAGCTCCGGCCACAAGAGTAGCTACTTCAGAACCACTAGCCAAAAGTACTACATCAGGGGTTCCTTCAGGTTTCATTACAATATAAGCTCCTTTTTCTGTTTGCATTGCCGATTCATAAGCATTTCCTTTAGCAGGCAGATTTGGAATGTTTTGCCGTGAAAGAATCAATGCAGTTGGGGTAGATACATTGTTTATTGCCATTTTCCATGCAACAGTAGTTTCATTTGCATCTGCCGGACGAAGCACCAGCATGCTGTTCTCCGATTTATGATTTTTAAGTTTTTCCATTAACCTGATTTGTGCTTCTTGTTCCACCGGTTGATGGGTAGGACCATCTTCACCAACACGGAAAGCATCATGTGTCCAAACATATTTAACCGGAAGCTCCATAATTGCTGCCAGTCGAACTGCAGGTTTCATATAATCGGAAAAAACGAAAAATGTACCGCAAACCGGAATAACACCTCCATGCAATGCCATACCATTGGCAAGGCATGCCATAGTAAGTTCACTCACCCCAACCTGAAGAAAGGAACCACTAAAATCTCCTTTTGTGAAGGCTGTAGTTTTTTTAAGAAAGCCATCTGTTTTGTCTGAATTGGATAAATCAGCAGAAGCAACAATCAAATTTTCTACTTTTCCTGCCATAGCACCTAAAACTGCCCCTGATGCAGCCCGGGAGGCAATGTTTGGTTTTTGTTCTATTGATGAAAAGTCAAATTGTACAGCCTGGTTGGAGAAAAATGTTTTCCATTTTTCAGCCAGTTCAGGATTGGCTTGCTCCCATTCAGCCTGTTTCGCTTTTTTTGCAGCAGCGGCTTTTATAAGTTGTTCTTTTCTCTTTTGGTAATGTTCCTTTACATCATCGAAAACAACGAATGGATTTTCAGGATTGCCACCTAACTTTTTGACTGTTTTTTCAAATGAAGCTCCTGCTTCACCAAGAGGCATACCATGGGTCGACACTTTTCTTTCAAATAATTCATCAGAATCTGCAACTGCTCCTTTTCCCATTATTGTTTTGCCAATAATCAATGTTGGCTTTTCTGTTTCAGAAACCGCATTTTTCAATGCACCTCTGATCTGGTCAGGATCATTTCCATCTATAACTTTGACATTCCAGCCCCATGATTCGTATTTTTTAGCTGTATCTTCATGAGTAACTTTACTGGTCTCAGTGGAAAGCTGAATGTCGTTTGAATCATAAAACATGATTAGATTATTCAAACCCAGAAATCCTGCTATACGCCCGGCACCTTGTGATACTTCTTCCTGTACTCCCCCGTCTGAAATATAAGTAAAGGTTTTATGAGCCATCCATTCGCCAAATCGGGCTACAAGAAAACGTTCGGCAATGGCAGCACCAATAGCCATAGAATGTCCCTGTCCTAGTGGACCGGAAGTGTTTTCTATACCATGTTCCAGATCTCTTTCAGGATGCCCTGGTGTAACACTTCCCCATTGTCTGAAATTAGACAGATCTTCCATGCTGTAATATCCGGCTAAAGCCAATGCTGAATATAGCATTGGAGACATATGCCCTGGATCGAGGAAAAAACGATCCCGGTTTGGCCATGCCAAATCTGATGGGTCATAATTTAAAAATTCAGAGTAAAGGATATTGATGAAATCAGCTCCACCCATTGCTCCGCCAGGATGGCCTGATTTGGCTTTCTCAACCATTGCAGCAGACAATATCCGTATATTATCAGCCGACCTGGTTTCAATTCTTTTATTCATGTTTCTTTTCTTAAAATTTTTTGAGTTTTTTATTTATTGCTGTTGAAATCAAATATAGCAAAAATTGGAGGTAGTGGTCAATTGCTTTTGTTTTTTAGGAAGTGTTTAATCCTGAATGACACGTACCATGAAGACCCCATTAATGGTTTTTAACTTTTCAACTATCGAATCATCAATGGTGGTTTGAGCAACATCAATGATATTATAAGCTATATTTTCATGTTTCTTGTTTAGCATGTTATCGATATTCAGACCTTCCGAAGCTAAAACACTGGAAATTTGGCTTACCATGTTTGGAATGTTTTGATTGGCAATTAATATCCGAACTCCGCCATTCCTATCCATTTGTGCTTCAGGAAAATTAACGGAATTTTTTATATTGCCATCTTCAAGAAAATCCTTTAACTGTTTTACCGCCATAATAGCACAATTAGTTTCCGATTCATTTGTTGAGGCACCCAAGTGTGGAATTGAGATGACATTTTTCATGCCTAAGGTTTTATCATTTGGAAAATCGGTAACATAACGAGACACTTTTCCAGAATTAATTGCTTCTTCTAAAGCATTCAGGTCAACTAAACCACCACGGGCAAAATTCAGAATCCTGACCCCCGTTTTCATCATTCCGAACTTTTCTTTATTTATATAACCTTTTGTTTCGGGTGTAAGTGGAATATTCAATGTTATATAGTCGGCCTGGCTCAGCAAAGATTGAATTCCTTTAACAAATTTTACCTGGTTGCTAAGTTGTAAGGCCTGTCTTACCGACATATAGGGGTCATAGCCAATAACCTTCATGCCAAGTGCATGTGCAGCATTTGCAACAAGTACGCCAATTGCACCCAAACCTATTACAGCTAGAGTTTTTCCCTGAATTTCCTGGCCTGCAAAATTCTTTTTACCTTGTTCTATTTGCCCTGGAACTTCTTCTCCTTTGTCTCTTAGTGTTTTTGCCCAGATAACAGCATCGGTAATATCTCTTGAAGCCAGCAATAACCCTGCAATTACAAGTTCTTTAACACCATTTGCATTGGCACCGGGTGTATTAAACACTACTATGCCATTTTCGGTGCATTTCTCAACTGGAATGTTGTTTACACCTGCACCTGCCCGAGCTATTGCTTTTAAGGATGAGGGCAAAGATGAGCCATGCATATTGTAACTACGCAGAATAATTGCATCAGGTGATGGTATGTCACTCGCAATCTCATAATTGTCCAAAGGGAACAATGTTAATCCTTCGGTGGCAATTTTGTTTAATGTTTGAATTTTAAACATCCGGTTTATTTTTTAATGAATTGAACTTGCTGTGTTTTGGAGACAAATATCTTGAATTTCTGCGAAGATTTATTCCTTACTCTGCTTAAGTTCCAAATATGAAATTAATATTAAGGATCTGAGTCCATTATGCCTTAATATAGTTTTTCTTTGTTTCAGTTAATTAAGCCAAAATTATTTTAACTGTACCTGTACATAAACTGGTAAGTGATCAGATGGAAATCTTTGGTCCTTAATTTCTGAAAGAGCTGCATATTTTAACACTTCAACATTACCGTGTACGAAAATGTAATCAATTCGATTACTGCTAAGATCGGCATTTAAATTGAAGCCGTTGAAAGTTCCTATTGGACCATATGGCGGTTCTTTGGAAATATCCCGACTGTCTTTAACATGTTTTTTCAAAAGAATTATTGGCTCTGTATCTGGAGTAAGATTAAAGTCTCCGGTTAGTATTACAGGTACGTTTTTATTTTTAGTCATCTTCTGAATTTTCTGCCGGATTAATTTAGCTGAATTTTTTCGTGCTTCTTTTCCTATATGATCGAAATGTGTATTAAAAACAAAAAACTCTTTACCGGTGATCTTCGACTGAAAATACCCCCAGGATACAATTCTGTTCAGTGCAGCATCCCATCCCTTACTTGGCTTGCCAGGCGTTTCCGATAACCAAAAAGTTCCATTTCTCAAAAGTTTGAATTCAGATTTCTTGTAGAAAACAGGTGAAAATTCACCTTCTTTTATGCCGTCATCGCGACCAACGCCAAACCATTCGTATTCCGTTAATTCATCTTTAATATCCAATATTTGCTCATGCAAAGCTTCTTGTAAACCAATTATATCCGCTTCATGAAAACGAAGCAGATTGGTCACCATTTCAATTCTGTGTGGCCATGCATTAATTCCGTCATTAGGTGTATTTAATCTAATATTAAAGGAAATAATATTCATTTGTTGAGAAAATAGGATTGCCGGCAAAAACAAGAATAGAATACATAAAATTTTTTTCATCAGTTTTACTATTATTTCAAAAATATTGAAAAAATGAATTCACTAAAAGTTTTATTCCTGGATTTTAACATGATTTCCTTCTCATGTTAATTTCAACAAAAATTACATTCATACAAATGTATTTTTTTTTTAGATTGACAGTTAGCAATTTAATTTAAACCAGGAGGATACAATAACTGGAAACTTTTAAAGCTATTATAAAAGACAGATGGAATATAAACAAAAAAAAAATCCGGCATCCACATGAT
>JBEPWX010000318.1:0-4617 GCA_041642235.1 Mariniphaga sp. | reverse complement strand
AACAGATGATATATTAAAAGAGATACAAAAAAAGGTAAATGATGAGTTGAATAAATTTTCAAGGCTGCAGGCGATTGTTTTGCAACCCACTCCTTTTGAAAAAACACCCACAAAAAAGATTAAACGTTTTCTGTATGCCTGAATCGGAACAACTGCAGAATATGAATTTTTGTTTATAATTAGAACAAATTTATGAGATCGCTTTTGCAGAGGGTATAGCTTTAATTTTTACAAACTTTGTAAAAGCTATTCATCTGTTATAAGGCAGAGCCGGTACAGGTATTTTCATGGGACAAGTCTGGACTTTCATTTCTTCTGTACTTCCGGTTATCTGTAATAAATGACCATCTTTTAGAAACTTATAAAATCAGCCTCAAAAATGTCGTGAAATTGTTAATTTTGTGGCCTAAAAATCAATTGAATGGATACAGGATCAAGATATAATGCCCGTGGGGTATCAGCTGCAAAAGAAGATGTACATCAGGCTATAAGGAATATCGATAAAGGATTGTTCCCAAAAGCATTTTGCAAAATTGTACCCGATATACTGGGAGGTAATGCCAACTGGTGCAATGTAATGCATGCTGATGGCGCCGGTACCAAATCGGCACTTGCCTATATGTACTGGAAAGAGACCGGTGATCTGTCAGTATGGAAGGGAATTGCTCAGGATGCTCTGATCATGAACATCGACGACCTGCTTTGTGTAGGTGCCACTGAGAATATCCTGGTTTCGTCAACTATAGGACGGAACAAAAACAAGATTCCGGGTGAGGTGATTGCTGCTATAATTAATGGTACTGAAGAGCTTCTGGAAACTCTTCGGGATATAGGCATCAGTGCATGGTCGACAGGAGGTGAAACAGCTGATGTAGGTGATTTGGTACGTACTGTAATTGTTGACTCCACTGTAGTGTGCCGCATGAAACGTGGCGATGTAATTTCAGCAGGTAATATTTCAGCAGGTGATGTTATAGTCGGGTTATCTTCATCGGGGCAGGCTAATTACGAAGACAGTTACAACGGAGGTATGGGTAGTAACGGCCTTACATCTGCCCGGCACGATGTGTTTTCAAATTATCTGGCAGAAAAATATCCGGAAAGCTTTGATCCTGAAGTGCCTGGCAATCTGGTATATTCCGGGAATTACAGGTTGACTGACAAAATAGAAGAGTTAGGTGTAAATGCCGGCCAACTTGTGTTATCGCCTACGCGCACGTATGCCCCAGTTGTAAAAAAAGTCCTTTCCGAATTCAGAAAAGATATTTCAGGGATGGTTCATTGTTCAGGAGGAGCCCAGACTAAAGTGCTTAATTTTATCGATAACGTGCATGTTATTAAAGATAATATGTTCCCGGTTCCACCACTGTTCAGAATCATTCAGGAGCAATCGGGGACAGGCTGGCCCGAGATGTATAAGGTGTTCAATATGGGCCACCGATTCGAGATCTATACCAGACCTGAGGTAGCTGAGGAAATTGTTTCCGTTTCTAAATCTTTTAATATCGATGCACGGGTTATTGGTAGAATTGAACCTTTTAAGGGGAAGAAACTTACTATAAATACAGAGAAAGGAGAATTTGTTTATTAAATTCATAAAAGAGTTGTATGAAATAAAAAATTAATTTGAAAGTATGTTTAAATCAGAAGCAGATATAACTTTCAGAATATTTCGAAAACGTTAAATACATCTCAGTATAAGAACATTTGCATTTCAAGGATTGAAATTATAAATACAATGGCAGAATACGCTCTATTAGAAAAATACGAATCAATAAGGCACCGGTTTGAGGAAGTACAACAGCAGATTACTGACCCTGAAGTTATTTCCGACATGAAACGGTATGTTAAGCTAAACCAGGAATACAAAAGTCTGGAGAAATTGCTTAATGCTTTCAAAGAATATAAAAACCTGGTGGATACTATAAAGTCAGGCAAGGAAATACTAGCTGAAGAATCTGATAGTGAACTCAGGGAGATGGCCCGTGATGAGATGGAAATGGCAGAAGAAAAGATTCCGGATAAAGAGAAGCAGATTAAAATGCTGCTTGTACCTGCTGATCCGGAAGACAGCAAAAATGCCATACTTGAAATCCGTGCAGGAACAGGAGGCGATGAGGCCAGCATCTTTGCAGGTGACCTTTTTCGTATGTACTCTAAGTTTTGCGAGAAAAAAGGTTGGCGTTTGGAGGTAACTAATGTAAATGAAGGCACTGCAGGAGGGTATAAGGAAATTGTAGCCAATGTTAGTGGAGAAGGTGTGTATGGCATACTGAAATATGAATCGGGGGTGCATCGTGTACAACGGGTACCACAAACTGAAACCCAGGGGCGTGTGCATACATCAGCGGCTACAGTGGCTGTCCTTCCTGAAGCGGAAGAGTTTGACGTAGAGCTGAAGGAGTCGGACATAAAAAAAGACACCTACTGTTCTTCAGGTCCTGGCGGACAGTCAGTGAATACTACCTATTCGGCAATTCGTCTGACACACATCCCCACCGGCATTGTGGTTACCTGCCAGGATGAAAAATCGCAGCTAAAGAATCTGGCCAAGGCAATGAACGAATTGCGTACCCGTATCTACAACATGGAATATCAAAAGTATATCGACGAGATTTCATCAAAAAGAAAAACCATGGTTTCAACAGGTGACCGTTCAGCCAAAATTCGTACCTATAACTGGCCACAGGGTAGGGTTACCGACCACCGAATTAACCTGACCCTTTACAACCTGCAGGCTATTGTAGGTGGTGAAATTGATGAAATCATCGATAAACTGATGATTGAAGAGAATGCACAGAAGCTTAAGGAGGCAGAAATTTAAAGCAGAAGCGTTATAAAATAAATATGAATCAAATTTCATATATTTAATTATGCCTGAAGCATTCAGGGAATTTGGGTTTTGTATGAAATTGTCGAATATAAATGAAGTACGTTTCCCGGTTGAATTAAATTAAAATCTAAAAAAAGCAAACGACAGGTAAATTAATAGAATTTAAATCTTCTTTGGTTAAACAGGAATTCATTGGCCAAACCTGGACGATGACCTGTTTGTGGGCGGTATAAATGAAAGAAGATTTGGATAACAGTCTATTTAAAAAAAAATCATCTATGAACAGCAATTTTCTTTTCGGGCAAATTAAGAGTAAGCGCAGTTTTTTATGCATTGGACTTGATACTGATATTAAAAAGATTCCGGAACACCTGGTAGATACTTCAGATCCGGTGTTTGCCTTCAATAAGGAAATTATTGATGCTACAGCAGCCTATGCTATTGCATATAAGCCTAATCTGGCTTTCTATGAAAGTATAGGTGCGCAGGGCTGGCTGAGCCTGGAAAAAACAGCAGCATATATACGGGAAAAATATCCTGAGATCTTTCTTATTGCCGATGCCAAACGTGGCGATATCGGGAATACATCCAGTTTGTATGCCCGTGCTTTTTTTGAAACACTCAATTTTGATGCCGTTACTGTGGCGCCATATATGGGAGAGGATTCTGTTAAACCTTTCATGGCTTACCCCGATAAGTGGATTATTCTTTTGGCTTTAACTTCAAATAAAGGTGCTACCGATTTTCAATATTTAAAAGATGAGGATTCAGGCAAACAGCTATTTGAGTCCGTATTAAAAACCTCTCAAAAATGGGGTACTATCGAAAACATGATGTATGTAGTGGGTGCAACAAAGGCTGAAAAACTTAAAGAAATAAGGGAAGTTGTTCCTGATCATTTTCTTCTTGTACCTGGTGTGGGCGCCCAGGGTGGCAGCCTTCAGGAAGTAGCCCGCAACGGCATGAATAGCAAATGTGGTCTGTTGGTCAATTCTTCCCGTGGCATCATATATGCTTCTGCCGGTAAAGATTTTGCTGAAAGGGCAGGTGAAGCTGCAATGGAAGTGCAACAGGAAATGAAGCTGCTTTTATCTGAAGCAGGAATAATTTAGTAAGTTACATTTTATAAATAAATGAGGAAACGATAAAAAAAAGCTCCATCACCAGAGCTTTTTTTATCGTTTCTTGTCTTAAACTTTATTCGGAATAATATATGGTGCTCTGTATTCCCTGGTAAGCATTTTATCAGCTTCCTTGTCGTTGACAAATTTTTCTGTTTCAGGATTGAACGTCAAAACTCTTTCCAAACGATAAGCAATGTTGCCAAGATGAGCCAGGGCGGAGGAAAGATGCGCAGTTTCAACCGGGCCGTTTAAAATTGATTTATCGTGTTTGCGTACTGCTTCAATGAAGTTGGTAAAATGCCCGTCAGTACCGCCGGCACCTCTGTCCATGCCTGAAGCTTCTTTAGCTCCGTCATCTCCCGATTTGCCGGGTTCCCTGTTTTGACCCATGTAGGTTTGGTATTTGCTGTAACCATCAACTACAAGTATACCCTTGTCGCCATAAAAAATATTACCAACTGTTACACCTTGTTCGGTATTGGTAACCCATGGTCTGACCTCAAATTGTATAATTTTATTTTCATCGGGATAGTGGTAAACGGAAGTTAGAACTTCAGGCACTTCTTTTGCATCATCCCAGAGAAACTTGCCTCCCATGGAAGTAATCTTTGTTGGTAGCCCAACATCCAATCCCCACATGCACATATCGGTTTCATGGAT
>JBEPWX010000317.1:0-4688 GCA_041642235.1 Mariniphaga sp. | reverse complement strand
AAATCTTGTATTTACAATGTTGGAGAACCGGGAGCCAAACGTATAGGTAATGGCAATGGAACTGGAAAAAGAAAAATCGGTTGAAAGTTCACGCTGTTTCAAAAGTATATCCTCCAGTGAAGCTTCTCCTTTGGGAAGGGATAGCTGGTCTCTGATTACATCATATTCTATTTGAAAACTTAAAGCAAATCCTTCAAATAACCGTAAAGAAGTCTGGCCAAAAAATTCGATACGATAATGTTCCAATTGATGAAAAAACTGTGATCCTTCAAAACCTGCTTCAATGCTTCCCCAGGGTTGAAGCAGATTAACAACTCCTCTGAACTGGTGATTTAACAGGTTTTCTTTTATTTTATCATAAATTGTTTCTTCAAAATATTCATAGTATAGATATCCCAGCTGATATGAAAAAGTAATTGCTCTGCGCGTGGCTTTTTCGTAGGGGAAAATGTTGTATTCTATACCTGGGCTGATATAAGTTCTATGCTTGATATTGTTGCCGTTATTGGTATAATAGGTTAGAAAAAGGCCACCTGACCAATGGTTGCCCAGGCTTTTAATTGCATGTGTATCCAAACCATTCCGCCGTTGTTCTCTTACAATGGGTTCCTGACTTTCAGAAGTTTGAATTTTAATTCTTCCATAATTAAAATATGGTCTGATTCGGAACTTCCAGTTCTCTGTTACCCTGTCGGCAAAAACGCCCCAACGAGAGTCAAAGTTATTTTGATTCGACTCTAAATGAAACCTGACACTTCCTAAATATCCTCTAAATACCCAATAATCCCAAGGGTCTTCAACCTGCGCCCTTTCATCCTCGTCGCCAGGATGATATTCAATAGAAAAGTTTGTTCCCAATGGTGTCTGCAAAATATAAGAAGCAAAACCAAGTTTTAAAAATCTCTTTAAAGCTTCCCTTCGCTCAGAAAGTGTCGCATCTCTATCAATATAATGTGTCAGCGTATAGGATGTCCCTTTAAATCTTCCCCGGCCAATAAATGTAAACTGATATTCCCGACCCCCGCCACCCGTACTTTCGTCAGTTATAAACACATGAACATCTGCAAGTTCCGGGTCCCGAACATAATTCACGTAATTAAGTTCAGAACGAATGAAATCAAAATCACATTGCCTGCAATCGAGGTAAAAATAAGGAGCATGAACAGAAGCCGCAGAATCTGCCCTGATGATGGTATCATTTAAATTAACCCCAGAGATTGTGTCATTATCTCCAACTTGAGCTTTCACCGTATTGTTAAGGAAACATATTATACTAAGGAGGAATATTAGGTAATAAGTAAATTTTTCGAATTGTATTCTGCTAATAAGAAAACAGGATATTTTCCTCCCTGGTATATGCATAGTTGATTTTTCCGCTTATTCAACAGCTATTTAATGCAAGCCACACGTAAAACAGTTTTCACATTCATGAAGTTCATCAATTAATTAAAATATTTGGATTAAATGAGTTACAAAATCCTCCTTAAGCATAATATTATTAAAAAGAAGTTGATGAATCCAGAGTGCAGATGAATCTTGCAAGAATAATTTCTGCATATGCTCTCAGGAGTGCTGCAGTTCCAATGTGGTTAACATCCTGCAGAATATGAATCCTGAGGGTAAAATTATTATTGGAAGAAAAATGGATCAGCAGAGGTAAAACAGGTACCTATAGCCTATGCTTAAAACTTTATTGTTCCCACCGGAAATAAATTAAAGTTCCTTGATTTTAACATCTCTGAACCACACTTTGGTTCCGTGATTTTGAAGTGAAATATGTCCTACATCAAATTTTCCATAATCAGGAAAATCATTCCATTTACCGCTATCACGTAATTTTTGCCATTCATCAGAATATTTTACATATTCTACCACCACTTCACCATTCAACATATGGGTAACATGGTTATCGGTTACAACTAACAAAATATGATTCCATTCACCAACAGGTTTATAAGCTTTAACTAGTGGTGAATACATAGCATAATTGGCACCGCTTACCTGCCAGTTTTCCAGCTTACCATTATATCCTTCGTCATCGATTATCTGAAATTCCGGACCTGTTTCGTATGGAAATTTATATTTTGCATCTTCTTTCACCTGAAAAATTATCCCGCTGTTGGCAGCTTCGGTAAGCTTATATTCAACACTTAGGGCAAAATCATCATAAACTTCATCGGTTATAATATCCTGGCTTTCTCCCCCACCCTTTGTTGTCATTGTCATTGCATTATCTTCAATTATCCAAAAATCGGGTACATCCTCCAAATTGTATCCGTGCCAGCCGGAGAAATCCTGCCCATTGAAAAGAAGCTGCCAGCCATTTTTCTCTTCTTCATCGGTTAATGTATTTGCCGTTGCATCCATACTCAGTTCGTTGTACAAAGCCTGCGGATCAAAGTTTTTATTATTGTTACAAGAAAATATTGCTACAATAATGATTAAGAATAGACTACGATTCAGATTTTTCATTTTGTTGGTAATTAAGTATTATTAAATTTAATTAAATTAAAGTTTATATACCAAAATTAAGAATTTTCTTGTTTAATCTAAATTTCATTGTTTTCTAAAGTTATCTTGATTCTAATTCATTTTTACGTTACCTTAAAATACTATGTTATACAAACATAAATTGATTGTTACAATAAAAAAAATTTTTTGCCGCTATATCTTTTCTTAATTTAGTGGCTTTATAATATATAAAGGCTTAATGAAATGTAAAATTACCTCAAATGATATTGTAGTAAATTCTTGGAATGAATTAATTGACGAAGTTTACTATGATTCATGGAAGCCCAAAATGGGTCGTTACCGTAGCGATTATGCCTTCAGGGGTTTATCTGACTGCAGATACCCACTAAAAAACAGCTTTTTGCGTAATTGCGGAAATCATCCTGAACTTGAATATCATTTGTTGCGTAACTTCATAAAGTATGCCCGCACCAATGAACCGCAACATACCAACACACAGCTTAGATCACTTGTACTGGCGCAACATCACGGACTTACAACCAGGCTGGTCGACTGGACATACTCTCCCTTTATAGCGTTGCATTTCGCAACATCAAACACTGATAAATTTTCATGCGATGGAGTTATCTGGCAAGTAGATTTTGTAAAAGTAAATCATTTAACTCCAAATCCTCTCAATGCATTACTTCGAAAAGAGAAATGCAATGCATTTACTGTTGAAATGCTGGAATCCGAATTTTTATCGCTTCAGAAGTTTGACGAAAAATTTGGGAAAGGTCATGTTCTATTTTTTGAACCACCTTCTCTGGATGAGCGCATAGTAAACCAGTTTGCGCTTTTCTCTATCATGACCGACGCAACTGCAATCTTTGACGACTGGCTAGACAAACATACAGATGTATACCGAAGAATAATAATCCCTGCACAGCTAAAATGGGAGATTCGCGATAAACTCGATCAGGCAAACATTACCGAACGTGTTCTATTCCCCGGGCTTGATGGACTGGCTAGTTGGCTAAAAAGACATTACCAGCCCAAAAATAACAAATCACATTCATCATTCAGGTAAAAATAAACTTATTATGAAAGATGCCATCGGACATGCAATTTCCGACTTTTACACTAAAGGTAAAGCAGATGATATTATAATCCAAACCAATTACACCGAGGATGAGCATCTTTCTCCTGCATACTTTTTCAGAACCGGGAAAGAAATGCCATTAATTGAAAAAACTGCATTAAAACTAAGCTTTGGAAAAATACTGGATGTAGGAGCGGCAGCTGGTAGTCATTCATTATTGGTACAAGAACGAGGACTTGATGTAACAGCTCTCGAAAAGTCAGCTCTTGCTGCAGAAGTAATGAAAAATCGAGGAATTAAAAAGGTGGTATGTACCGATCTGTTTCATTTTCATGAAAAAGAATTCGATACCATACTTATATTGATGAATGGAACCGGAATAGGAGGAACAATTAAAGGATTAAATAAGATGCTTATGCACCTGAAAAGCCTGCTTGCAATTAAGGGGCAAATTTTAATAGATTCATCAGATATTAGTTACCTTTTTTATGAAAATGATGGTTCACGATGGGTAGATCTTTCAAATGACAAGTATTACGGAGAAATGAAATATAATGTAACCTATAAAAATATAACTTCTGGTTTTAATTGGCTGTTTGTAGATTTTGATACCCTCAGAGCTCTCACAGAAGCTATTGGATTAAAATGTGAAAGAATTATGAGAGGAACTCATCATGATTATCTCGCACGTCTCTTCCTGTGAGAAGAAATTCATCAAAAGCTATATTATATGTTTCCATCCCAGATATCAAAATACAACTTGAAATGTGCCAGAGAATGATGTTTACCGAATAAAAAGTACATTTTACAGAAAAATTTATATTGGTTGCAAGGGAAAATCTAATTTAGTAGAAGTTTATGAATGGCATAGAAAAATGTAAAAGCACAAGATAAATGAAAACAACACTTTTCCTCTCATCAATCTTTTTTCTGCTAGGTTTAAAAGTTAGTAGCCTCATCAATATACATGAAAAAGCCAGTACAGTCGATCAGATAATTTCCACAAAAATTATGAATTCGAAACCTATAAATGCTGTACCATTTTTTAAGGATTCCAAAGATATTAATAGTGTTAAAGATGATAACGTAAAAAAGGATACGCAAAAAGAAGACTCTGAAACGCAAATAAACCAAT
>JBEPWX010000316.1:0-4691 GCA_041642235.1 Mariniphaga sp. | reverse complement strand
CAACCCTTTGTCGAAAAATTGTGCTTCATCTATTCCAACAAAATCCACATTTCCTGCCAGCAGTAATATATTAGATGAGTTCTCTACCGGAGAAGAACGAATGGCATTTTCGTCATGCGATACCACCTGGGTTTCAGAATAGCGAACTTCCATAACAGGTTTAAATATTTCAACCTGTTGCCTGGCAAATTTCGCCCGCTTTAACCTGCGTATCAACTCTTCTGTCTTCCCCGAAAACATCGAACCGGTTATGGTTTCTATGCTGCCCTGCTTCTTATGGCTGTTTACATCCTTTTCAATAAACATGCAACCTTCGAATGAATAAGAAATTAAATTAGTATTTTTACAAAAATAATCTTTAAAAACATTAGCCGGCATAGAATGGAATATAAAAAACTTGTTAAAATCCTTTCAAAAGATATGGCCGAACTCGAAGAGCTGATATCTGAAATGAAATTGAAACAACAATTCGATGCCCTCGAAATAGAATTTATTCATACACGGGCCAAAGGAGTTTTGCAATTGCTGCAATTGCTGGATGCCCATGAGGAGCCTGTTATGCTTAAAACGAGCGAGGGTAATAATCTCTTGAAAAAACTGAAAGATAAAGTAGAAAATGTTTCCAAATTAACCTCAGAAATTACACCTGATGAAGAGGAAGAGGAAAGCGAAAAGGAAGAGCCTGAAGAAACACCTTTGCCTGGTGTTGTCCCTGAACCCACCCAGGAAGAAGAGGAAGAAGTGATTGCTAAAGAAAAAGCAGATGAACCCGAAAAAAATGAGGAAGAGAAGGATGACGGGGAAATGTTGCAGGAGGAAATACATAAGCCGTTAGCAACATCACGCCTGGGAGATAGCTTTCTTAAGGGGAAATCAGTTAATGATGTGATAAATGAGCAGGTTAAGCTGGAATATAAATTATCAAACCGGCCTGTAAGCAGTATCCAGACTGCCATTGGTATAAATGATCGCTTTCAGTATATCCGGGAATTGTTCGATGGTGACAGTAAAAAATTCGTGGAGGCAGTTAAAACACTCGATTCAATGACCAATATCAAGGAAGCGATTGATTACCTGCGAGCTAATTATAAATGGAAAAAAAATGAAACCAGTCTGAAATTCGTTAACCTGGTAAAACGAAGGTTTCAATCTATTTCAGCCGGTTCATGATGTCCTTATTTCCTTGCTGCCTATTCCTGTAATTCTAATATAACCCACTAAGAATGGATAATTCCGGAAAATTAGTATTGGTGCCTACTCCTATTGGAAATCTTGATGACATTACCCTGCGCGCGATCGATACATTAAAAAACGCCGACATTATCCTGGCTGAAGATACCCGGGTATCATCAAAACTGATGAAACATCTGATGATTGACAGGAAGCTAACACCCCATCATAAATTCAATGAACACAAAACGCTCAATAATGTCGTGACAAAACTAAAGGAAGGAAAAACTGTGGCGATGATTTCTGATGCCGGCACACCAGGGATTTCCGATCCGGGATACTTGCTTGTCAAAACCTGCGCAGAAGAAAATATTTCCGTGGAATGCCTTCCGGGAGCCACTGCTTTAATTCCTGCTCTTGCAGTTTCGGGACTTCCATCCGACAGGTTCGTCTTTGAAGGTTTCCTTCCACAAAAAAAAGGCCGGCAAAAACGATTGCAACAATTGTCTGAAGAATTCCGGACCTTAATTTTTTATGAATCACCCTTTCGGTTGGTTAAAATGCTTGCTCAGTTGGGCGAAATATTTGGTGATACACGTCAGGCTTGTGTCTGCAGGGAGCTCTCCAAATTATTCGAAGAAGTTAAAAGAGGTACTTTAGCACAATTGAAAGACTATTATACTCAGAATGCACCTAAAGGTGAAATCGTTATTGTAGTAGATGGAAAACCTAAACAAAAATTAGTTCCGGAAGAAGGTAATGGTCAGGATAAATGAATAAAAATTTTTCTATCATCATACCTCTTTTTTTTACACTGTTTCTTTACAGTTCATTTCCCGATTTAAAATTACCAGACTGTTGAATCAAAAAAAAAGATATACCCATTTGTTTTTCGACCTCGACAATACATTGTGGGACTTTAATACCAATTCGTTACATGCTATGCATAAGGCATTCGCATTTTATAAGGTACAATTTGAAAAAACTAATTTTCAACTATTCTATAATGCTTTCGTAAAGAATAATTCTTTTCTGTGGGAGGAATACAGGAAAAAAAAAGTAGTTAAAAAAGAATTGATTCGTCTTCGTTTTCAGTACACGTTTAATCATTTAAATATAACAGGAATCAACCCTGAGGAAATGAATGAAGTATATCTGAATGAGATGCCAAAACAAACTCAACTGGTTAAGGGTGCAAAACAAGTGCTGGATTACCTGAAAAAGAAAGGTTATGCGCTGTCAATCATCACCAACGGGTTTGCATGCGTACAAAATGAAAAACTGGATACTGCAGGAATTAATCATTACTTCAAAAAAATAATTATCTCCGAAGAGATTAAGTCTCCCAAACCAGCCCGGATAATATTTGATTATGCATTGAAATCAACTAATGCCCCTAAAAAATCGAGCCTGATGATAGGCGATGATGTTGAATCGGATATCAGAGGTGCCCTTAATGCTGGTATCGATGCCGTCCTGTTTGATCCCCTTAATAAATATCAAAACATTCAGCTAAGTGAAAATCAGCAGGTTAAAAACTTCCTATACCTCATAAATACACTGGACGATCTTTCCCTGATTGTTTGAATATGCTTTTACAAAAGACAGGTTTATCAGTAGCTATCAAAACTGGCTACTTTCAATATGCTTTTTCCTAATTAAATCCTCAGTTTTTTAATTCAGTTTAATCTCAAATTAATTCGATTAGTATTTGGTTATTTATGGACGTAAGTTGAATAAAATCTAAAATTAGGCCTTATTTAAGTAAATGAAAGTTACCAATACGTTGAAATTAAACCAATAAGAAAATTATCGGGATATAATAACATTTCAAATCATTATTTGCACATGGTTATTCTCATTTTTTTTTCTCAATTCTTTTTACAAAATTTGCGGTTTAGTATTTTTTAACAATTATATTTGAAAGTTTAAATTTAAAAGTTGAATGATTAAAAATACCCTCATAATTGAAATTTTATAGTACAATTGAATTTTAATTAGAAAAATTAAAAAAAAAATTCGGTTAACAGGAATGAAATATTAAAATCAAAAAGTTTAGAAGAAGAAAATAACCAAAAATTAGCCTTTAATATGGAACTACAAATTTTGAATTGTCATAAGGGGTTCTTCCTTTTTTATTGTTGATTTTACCTTTTCATATAATTTCAATTCCTTTTTTTAATTTTTAGGAAAGAAACATGTGAAAAAAGAAAGGTAATTTATCTTGAATGATTCTATACAATAACATATATAATAATGATTTAAGCTGTTTAATTAATAATTTTAAAAACTATTCTATGAAAAAGATTGCGTTTTTTTTCTCGATTCTCCTTTTCATGGGTACTTTGGTTGCCAATGGGCAGACGAGGGTAATTACCGGAACGGTAACCTCGGCTGAAGATGGTCAGCCAATCCCGGGAGTATCGATTATTGTGCCAGGGACAACACTCGGAACAGTTACTGATATCAATGGTAATTATTCCCTGCAAGCCCCGCAGGAAGCCGAAAGTCTGACTTTTTCCTTTGTAGGTATGAGGTCGCAGGAGGTTGAGATTGCCGGGAGAAATGTTGTGGATGTAGTATTAGAACCCAGCACTATTGGAGTTGACGAAGTTGTTGTAACCGCAATGGGAATTTCCAGAGACAGGAAATCGCTGGGTTATGCTTCATCATCAATTGGTGCAGATGAGTTTTCAGAATCGGAAGTCATCAACCCAATGAATGCTTTGCAAGGTAAAGTAGCCGGGGTTGACATTGCAAGCGCTCCCGGTCCCGGTGCTACACAGAATGTTATTATCCGTGGTGCTTCATCATTTGGAAATAACCAGCCGTTATATGTAGTGGATGGGGTTCCAATTAATAATACTCAGGTGCGTTCAGGCGATAACCTGAACTTCAACGTTGATTTTGGTTCGGGGTTAAATGCAGTAAATCCCGATGATATTGAGTCAATGACTGTTTTAAAAGGAGCAGGAGCAACAGCATTATATGGTTCACGTGCTGCCAATGGTGTTATTTTAATTCAGACCAAATCGGGCAGTAACACAGGCGATAAGCTACGTATTTCATACGATGGTTCATTTTCAGTATTGAATGTAGGCCGTATTCCTGAGCGTCAGGATCAATTCGGACAAGGATGGAGTGGTTTTCATGCGCTCGATGAAAACGGAAACTGGGGGCCCAGATACGACGGTTCTATTCGGCAGTGGGGATATGTTGTAGACAACAGCCAGTTGTTGAAGCCTTTTTCATTTGTAGAATCCCGGGTACGCGATTTTTATGATTTTGGCATCAGCCATAAAAATTCGGTTTCCGCTTCAGGTGGTAATGAGGATACTCAATATTTCATGTCGGTTTCGCATAATAACACAGATGGAGTGCTTCCGGAGGATGTTGATACGTACAAAAGGACAACATTATCTACCAAAGGGAGTCAACGGTGGAACGCATTAACCTTAAGTACATCTGTAAATTACAGTAATGAAAATTCTAAAGGAGTTCCATCCGGCCAGGGGAATACA
>JBEPWX010000315.1:0-4695 GCA_041642235.1 Mariniphaga sp. | reverse complement strand
TACGGAGCAACGGGTAACCCGGTATCCTGGAGTGAAAAAAATAAAGCATGGGAAATGCTGTTCATGACTTACCATCCCGATGGGTCACCTATGAAAAATTCATCCACCTGGTTTCACAACGATGAATGGCTCGATTTTCATATGATTGAAACCTATGTTAATCGCGATTTTGTGGTTCGTGCAGTTCAACAGGATTTAAACCTTCCGGACCCAAAACCTACAGTTCTTGCCGAACCGCATTATGAAGGAATTACCGATAAACATAAGGCAGAAGCTTTGCATATACGTCGACAGTCATATCAGTCATTTTTTGCCGGTGCGGCAGGATTCACCTATGGCGGAGGTTTTGATGAAGAGGGTAACGGACCGCTGTTCAGCCCTTCAAACAACTGGAAGCCTTTACTGGACCAAAAAGGTGCCGGGCAAATGAAACATCTCAGAAAATTTCTTAAAGAGAATCAATGGTACAACTGGTTTCCTGTTGAAGTAATCACAGGGGGGAAAGGAGATGGGGAACTTGAAAAAGTGGCAGTTAAAAGCGGGAGCCGTATACTTATTTATTTCCCTGATAATACTGAAGCTCAATTATCCGGAATGGAAGTAAAAAACATAAGATGGTTCAATCCAGTGACTGGCGAATCAATGGGTAGTTTAAAAACCAGTGATAATACCTATTCTCTTCCTGAGATATGGGTGGATGGAATTCTTATTCTGTCATTGGATGAATAGCTCTGATGCAACCGGCAAGTATCCGGAAACCATTCGTTGATTTGCAGATATAAAAAGAGGCAACCTGATATAAATTACCTTTACCTGTTTTTTTAACTATCCCTCAACACTCTGGCATGATAGGAGCAGCCGTAGCCACTTGTCGGATCCTTATACCTTTCCGGAGCACCATCTTTTGCTGGGGCCATTGATTTGTCAAGCAATTCATTAATTTTTTCTTCGGTCAGCGGATTGAAATTTTGAGCAATATTAATCATCAGTTGCATCTCATCAATATTTTGCATTCCGCAAATCAGGGTACTGACCGGAAGGGACAGAGCATAATGGCGGCACAGTTCGGCACTGACATTTACCCTTTCCGAAATACGAGGATATGCTCCTGTCAATGATTTCATTCCCAAAGCTGCAATGTTCCTTTGGTTCAAAACTGGCAGAACCCGCTTCTGGAAGCTATTGTAATGAGCATCCATGATGTTTAGCGGAAGTTGAACGGCATCCCATTCAAAAGACTGGTTCAGCATGTCGAGGTGGATTTGCGGATCGCGGTGCCCTGAAAATCCTATATAGCGGATCTTCCCTTCTTTTTTTGCTTCCTTCAAAGCCTTAAGTGCACCATCTTCCGAATCAAAAATCCGCTCCCTGTCGCCATCGTACTGGATGGAATGATGCTGCACCAAATCAATTCTATCGGTATTCAACCTTCTGAGCCCATCTTCCAGGTGCCGTTTTGCTCCCTCATAATTGCGGGCACAAACTTTGGTCATCAGGAAAACTTTATTTCGCAAACTGTTCTGCTTTAATGCCTTGCCTACAACTTCTTCTGACCGGCCACTATTATATTCCCATGCATTATCAATAAAAGTAATGCCTTTATCAACTCCTTCATTAATCATACGGATAGCCAGTTTTTCATTGATGTAGCCCAAATCCCAGCCACCAAACCCAATTATAGAAACCCGCTCTCCGGTTTTTCCTAAAGCTCGGGTTGGTATTCCGGAGGAGTTCGAAGCCTGTGTTTTTATTACTGCCGGCCCCAGCAACACACCGGCCATCAGTGCCTGAATAAAATCTCTTCTTGATAATCCGTTTTTCATGATTGGATAAGCTTTTAACTAAGTGTCTCTAATAGTATCGGTAAACTGTTATTAATAAGAATAAGAGGGGATTTTTTGTTCAGGGCGACAGCAAAAAAATCAGACTTACAACCCCTGACACGATTCCTTCAGGCGGTTTTCGTATAAAATACACCAGGTGTTGGGTATGTTTTTATTCTGTATGCCTGGCTGAAACGTGATGAAATTTCGAACTACTCCCTGAGTCGAATATCAAAATGAATCAAAAATTTCTGCTGGAAAAGAGGAAAGATCTCCAGTTGTCCAATCGGCTTGCGCCAGTTCTTTTTTTGAAAACGAAGTGGTCAGTGCAAGGCATTTACAACCGGCTTTTTTGGCTGCTTCTATTCCTCCGGGTGCATCTTCAACAACCAGACATTCCAGCGGTTTTAGTCCAAGCCGGGAAGCAGCTTTTATGAAAATCTCAGGACTGGGCTTATTGTTGGTGATATCTTCACCTGTTACCACAGCATCGAAGTATGACTCCCTGAGACCAATTAGCCCGAGGTTGATATTCATTTTATATCTGCTGGCACTGGTAGCTACTGCAGTTTTAAGGTTCATCTTTTTTACCTTTTCAATAAATTCAGGAACACCGGGCAACGGTTTGAGTTTTCCCTGCGCCATTTCAGCAAATAAATCATATACCTTGTATTTTTCATTTTGCACGTCAAACGGAATATTGTATTTTTCAGCCACTCCGCCAAAATAATTTTCTTCCCCTGTACCGTAAAAAGGAATAAAATCTTCTGTTTTAATTTCAAACCCTTTCTGTGCAAAATAACGTACGGCTGCTTCTGATGTTAGTTTTTCTGAATCAAGCAGTACTCCATCCATGTCAAATAAAATTCCTTTCAGCATAATCTCCTGTTTTATTGTTCTTGATCCAGTAGTTACTACGGAATCATTAAAATGTTTCTATTTTCAACATTGTTATTAAGTAAACAAGGCTAAAGAACCGGAAGTTTTTCTGCTGAATTAATTTCTATAGATTGAATTACTGAGTTAGTCGGAAAAAATTTCAGTCATGATAAAGTCTTAATGCGGTAAAAGGCATTTCCGTATGGAATCTGAATAATTCGGGTTGTACCAGCGAATCTCTGGTTATTTCCATGTTCCATGTATCAAGGACTTCCATTTTATATGCTTCATTTCCTTCCAGCTGCAATTCAATGATATTATTTTCGGTGGCGGTATATGCAAGGTAGTAGGATCCCGGTTTTGAAAAAACATACACATTTGTATTTCTGTTTTTCGGATTACTGCCAATTAGTTCAGGTTTCATCTCCTTAACAGGAGCATGCTGCATTGCGGATTTAAAAAATGCTATGCGTTCCGGACTTTCACCGGGAAGAGTTCCTCCCTTTCCCCACCAGCGAATTTCTTCTGAAGGGTCTTCAGCATTGTTATAGGTGTCGCCGTGAGTAGGATATGCTCCACTCAGGGCAGCCATCCAGAAATAGCTGGACATTTCTTTTCCTGTTAAATCACCCCATGATTTTGGAAGATCCCCTTCATAACGCATCTCATCGAAGAAAAGGGGCTTTTGGTATTTTTCCCGCCACTTAATTGCATTATAAAATTCCGAAGTTTGTGTACTCACATGAGTTATCCACTCCCTGGAATGATCGTAAAAATACTCATCAAAACTTCTCCAGTTGTGTATGCCCCTGAACCTCTGGTGAGGATCTTCTTCCTGAAGCAGAATTCCAATACCTTCCCAGTCAATTTCATCCTTGATTCTGGGCACATTCCATTCATTGGCCAGCGACCACCATACATTCCGATAGGCTGAAATGCGTGCAATCAAATAGCGTACATACCTTTCATTGAGTTCTTTACCCATTTTATAATACCCCCAGTTGTCGTATGGATGAAATAGGATGACATCGGCCTGTATTCCCATATCCATGAGTTGTTTTATCCGTTTGTCAACGTTACGGAAGAATTCATATTCAGGTTCGGTATATTCCGAAGTACTGCTGTCTTTTTTAAAAGGATGCAGCCAGGGCTCTGTTTCATTGCCAAAGGTGTGGTATTTGGGAAATATGCCCATTCTTATTTTATTAAACGGGCTGTTTCTGAGTGTCTCAATTGTTTTTTCCTGAAGGTACTGATCAGCGCTAATCCATTGGTAGGCAGTTGTAGCGACAGAATAAAAAGGGGTGCCGTCGACATATTCCAGGTAGAATGTATTGACAATTTTCAACGGACCATGATTCTCTTCTAAAGGAGGAACACATTTGAATTTTCCTTCCTTTCCCGATAATTCTGCTGCATTACTCTCAGTTTTATAAGCCCATTCGCCTGTTGCAGGAGGGGAGAACCGGATGCGATAAGTGCTGTCGCCATCATAAAAGCCAAGAACAATAACCTGTTTCTCATCTAAACGGAAAGTAGCTGATAATTCAACTTCCAGATATGGATTACCAGAGGCAGGACCTTTTAGCACTATCTCATGAACTCCCCATTGCTCTGTTTCTTCAACTGCTTTTGAAGCAGGATTTTGGCAGCTGAAAAATAAAAACGATGATGCCAATAATATCAGAATCTTCATTGCTGTATTCTTTCTGTTAATTTAATTATTGTCCGGTGATGTCGGTATTGCCTGAAAATTATTCGAAAAAAACAGGTTGTTCCCTTAGCTATTAAAGAGGCAAAAGTAATAAAATGGAAATAAAGCGAAAATCATTTAGATTGCAGACAGCATTTTTTAATTGTATAAAATCATTCTGTTTTTTGCTGAAAAGTCATATTATTAGTTGGAATAGATTGTAATTGGCTATGGAATTCCGATTCCAATTGACTTATATATCCTATTTTCAGAAGTCATTCGTACGTATAAATGTTATTT
>JBEPWX010000314.1:0-4696 GCA_041642235.1 Mariniphaga sp. | reverse complement strand
TTCCGGGATATTTCATGTTTTGTCCATACCAGCCGCACTTATGGGTTTCAAACACATCGAATGCAGGAATATAAGGTTTGATATCAAGCAAAGGGGTGCCGTCAAGCATATCAACATTTTCAATTTAAGAATATTCCCTTTTATGGATAATAGCCTCACTACCGATATTCCTATTTGATTAGGTCTTTTAGGTGCCCGTGTTGAAAAAATTCCACGAGATTGGTTGTCCAAGAAAGGAGTAACCCGTAACTCAAAACCTTCCGACTGATGGAAACAATAGATTAGGAGGATATGAGAAAAACCTTCAAGATCAGATAATCCTTCCTGAAGCTCATTATTCAATTCTATTGTTCCTTTAATTCCATCCGCCCCGGAAGGCTGTATAGGCATTCCCTCTCTTGAGGTGAAAGGTGTATGTATAATTCCAATGGAATTGAAGTTTACTTGCATAGGTTCTGAACGTCTGTTATTAAATTTGATACATAAAGATAGAAAAAAAGAGCGCTTGAAATTAATTTTTGCAGATGAATACAAGCTATTATCTGAATTTCGCAATTAATCCTTTTTCGGATTAAAAAAAATTCCGATTTTGCGCTTCAGAGATATTACACTATATATAACCAGGAAAAAACCTAATGTCAATGCAAAAAGAAGCATCTCAGACTACAACGGGATCAGAAAACAAAGGTATATTAAAATGGATTGAGAAGGTTGGAAACAAGCTGCCACATCCTTTCTGGATGTTTGTTTGGATAACTGTTTTGGTAATTGCATTGAGTGCTGTTGCCGCTTTTTCCGGAATTAGTGCGATGGATCCCGGTTCAGGAGAAATAGTAACTCCGCGAAATCTAATTTCAGGATGGGGTTTACGAAGATTCCTGGAAGAGATGGTTTCCAACTTTGCATTTTTTGCTCCTTTTGGTTTGGTATTGGTTATGTTGATGGGGGTTTCAGTTGCCGAACGCAGCGGACTTTTAACCATTATTTTGCGGACCATGGCGTTTGCAGTGCCACGAAAAATAGTACTGCCGGTAATATTTATGATAGGAGCATGCGGCAACATTGGCTCCGACGCTGGTGTAGTAATTGTTCCTCCAATTGCTGCCCTGATATTTTCCCAGATGGGGCTGCATCCCATAGCCGGTTTAATTGCAGGGTATGCAGGGGCTACAGCAGGCTTTACAGCTAATTTTTTTATTGCAGGCACGGATGTTCTGCTGGCTGGTATAAGTACTGAGGTCGTCCAGCAGATTGATCCGTCTGTTGAGGTAAGTGCAACGGCCAACTGGTATTTTATGATAGTTTCAACATTGCTTCTTGGTATTGGAGGAGCATTTGTTGCTTCACGGTTCACGATTCCACGGTGCCGGGGATTCGCCAGAGGCGATGAAGCACCGGAGTCGTATGAAGAAGCCCCCAAATTAACTGCCACCGAAAAAAAAGCTTTACGTTATGCCGGTCTGGCTTCATTTATATTTGTGGCTGTAATAGCATTGCTGGTAATTCCTGAAAATGCACCTTTACGCAATCAGGAAACAGGGGGTATAGTGCCTTCTCCCTTTTTACGCGGACTGGTGCCAATCCTGTTTTTCTTTTTTGCTATCCCGGGTTATGTCTATGGTAAAATTACCGGCAGTATTAAAAGGCCAGACGATATGCTCCGATTTATGGAACAGGGGATGAAAGATCTCTCTGGTTATATTGTACTGATGCTTGTGGTGGCACAATTCATCAACCTGTTCAGCTGGAGCCGGCTGGATACTATAATGGCTATTAATGGGGCCGAATTTCTGGAATCAACCGGTTTGACCGGTCCGCTGATGTTCACACTATATATGATTCTGGTTGCCGTTATAAACATTTTCATTGGCAGTGGTTCGGCCAAATGGGCAATTTTTGCCCCGATTTTTATTCCTATGCTTCTTCAACTGGGATATTCGGCAGCATTTATACAATTAATGTACAGAGTAGGCGATTCTATTACCAATTCCATAAGCCCATTATACGTGTATTTTCCCCTGTTAATTGGATGGGTCAGAAAATACGATAAAAACGTTGGCATTGGAACCATCTTGTCGCTGTTAGTTCCTTATGCTGTTGTGCTTTTTATAATGTGGGTGGTATTGCTTTTCATCTGGTTCTGGTTCGACCTGCCAATAGGAGTAGGTGAAGGAATTTTTATCTGATGCATTTTACCCGATCAGCAAAATCAGCTATTATTTAATACGGTTAATCGGCTGAATCGGATTGTTTCAACTGTATGTTGCGAAGTGCAGCAGTGGTGTTCCAGGAGCATATTCCAAAGGGTTTTGAAAGATCCACCTCAGGACGTGTGGATATTTTCCGGCCCCGGGTATTAAAATCAACAAATTTTTCCCCGTCAATCCATGCTTTAATTGAATCGTTTGAAACTCTCAGGTGAATTTTGTACCAGATATCATGTTCAAATTTTTTAAGAGCACGTGTTTCATTTTCCGAAGCATCCATTCCGTCGATACTGCTAAGACCCACAACCGGGCCTCCCCATCCTCCAACAATAAATGAACAATAGGAATCACCTACTGGAAATGTTATGCCACAAAAGAAATCATTACCCGATATCTTTTTTGCCTCAAGCTGTACCTCATAATCCATTCGGGGAAATTCGTCCTTCCAGGTAACTCCGGTACATCCTTCACCCATTCCCAGAACGATATTACCTCCAGATACCTGAACAGGTCCTTGTGGTCCATACTGTGTAATTTCCCAGTTTTCCATGGTTTCACCATCAAATAGCAATGACCATCCATGTTCAGCAACGGCAGCGTCCCGATTTACATCTTTACTTTTATCTGATCTGTTTACACAATTTACAAGAAATAACAAAATAAATAAAAACCCGGATAAATAGACAGGACTGTAGGTTTTGTTCATGATTTCAATTATTTTTTTTCTAAATATAAGCATGTTATAAGAAAAACAGGCAATGAATTGTAATTTAACTTTCCGTGACTTTTATTCATAGCATAAATTTCTATCATCACTAACGTTGCCAGATTAACATTTTCATTTTACCTTTATGGCAATGAATAAATTATTGACAAAGCAACTGGAGCAAATCAGCAAAATCATTTCAGATTTAGAAGTAGAAAATGCTGATCTTGACAAGCTAACAGAGCTAGGCCAGTCGTTGCAATTACTTAGTCATCAGATTAAAACCTCTCATTTGGAATTTTCACCCGATGACAGTGAAGCTCCTGACCATGGAATTAATCAGGACGCAGTTTTTTATTTTAATCATAAATATAAAATCTTCCGCATTGCAGGAGCATTTGAAAATATCATTGATACTTCTTCACAGGATTTTCTTCCCGAGGTTGGTTCCTTATTTACTGAATCAGGATTTGAGCATTTTAAAGAAAAAACAGATATACTTTTAAAGACGGGAGAACCCCAATCATTTTTTACTGAAATCATCTCCAAAAATGGATTAATCCTACCGGTTTATTCTTTACTGGAAAAAATAACTTTTGATGATAGTCTTGAAGCTGTATCTGCAGGATTGATATTTTCAAGCCAATCTCCTTCAGAGCTTGAAAATTATCGTGAGATTTTAATGGAAAATATACCCGGTATAGACGTATATCTATTTGATCCTTCTTTTCGGTATGTGTTAACCGGTGGACGTCAAAAAGAGCGAATGGGATTATCGAATGCCGATTTTGTCGGAAAAACCTTGTTTGAAGCTTTTGATGAAAAGACCATGAAAAGACTTTTCCCATTTTATCGCAATGCTCTCGATGGAAATAAATCGGAAGGTGAAGTAAGGATAAAAGGACGTATATATTTTATTCATTCTACACCTGTTTTTGGTCTGAACCGACAGGTTATAGGCGGGGCATTGATTTCGCAGGATGTTACAGCTGAGAAAGAAATTGAAAAAAAACTTCTTAAGGCGAAACGGGAAGCAGAAGAATCAAACAATGCCAAATCCATTTTTATTGCAAACATGAGCCATGAAATCCGTACACCGCTTAATGCAATCATAGGATTTTCTGATCTGCTAAAAAAAACCAATCTTTCACCAGAACAGAAAAAGTTTAGTCAGCTAATAGGTCAGTCTTCCCAACATTTACTTTCAGTAGTCAATGAAATTCTTTTCCTGTTCAAATATGGTATGGGAAAAGTGTATATAGAAAATGCCCCCTTTCATATAAACGAGCTTTTGGAGAATGTACACAAATCGCTCATCCTAAAGGCAAACGAAAAAAGTTTAAAGTTCGGGATTAAGCCAAATGAAAAAATCCCTCCTGTATTGATTGGTGATCCTTTTCGTGTTACACAAATATTAATAAATCTTGCCGGTAATGCGATTAAGTATACCGATGAAGGAGAAGTTAAAATACAAGTTTTTAGAGAGAAATTAACACGTAAGAACATTTTTTTGCGATTTGAAGTATTGGATACAGGGGTAGGAATTCCCGAGGAAGATTTGGATATTATCTTTGATGAATTTACCCAATCCGGACAGAGAAACTTTGAGAGCAGAAAAGGGGTTGGACTAGGGCTTACGATTGTAAAAAAACTAGTGGAACTTTTAAACGGACGGATTTATGTGGAAAGCAAACCGGGTGAAGGTTCCAGATTTACTGTGGTGCTGCCGTTCAACAGACCACATCCAACAAAAAAAGAAATTCCAGATAAAAAGTATGAATTA
>JBEPWX010000313.1:0-4709 GCA_041642235.1 Mariniphaga sp. | reverse complement strand
TTTAACAGATTTGCGGCAGGAAAATGATAAATTCGGTTTTGGATTGAAAAAAGTAGATATTTGCGATAAGGAAAGCTGGAATAATAAACGTGAATCAATTCTTCAGCGATCAAAAATAATGCTTGGGAAACCACCTCAGACAAACGAAGTGTCGCTTGATCCTCAAATTCTTGAAGAAAATCGGCGTGACAGCTATACAGAAAAAAAAGTGCAATTCACCAGTAATACTGAAGATATTATAAAGGGTTATCTTTTGATTCCTGACGGTGCAAGCGCCTCTTCCCCCCGACCTGCAATCATGGCGCTGCATAGCACCGGGCCTGGCGCAAAACAAACCGTGGGGCTTGAACCAAAGGAAGGCCGCAGCTATGGTTTGGAACTGGTACAACTGGGATATATCGTGTTGGCCACTGATGTTATTTCTGCAGGGGAAAGAATCTATCCGGGTTATGATGCTTATAACACCGAGGAATTTTATAGTAGGTTTCCTGATTGGTCGGCAATGGGGAAAATGATTCATGACCATAAGAAAGGGGTGGATTACCTGTGTCAGTTAGACATAGTAGATGCTGAACGGATTGGATGTATTGGTCATTCACTTGGTGGATATAATGCATTTTTCCTGCAGGTTTTCGATCCGCGAATTAAAGCAGCGGTTTCTTCCTGCGGATTAAGCCCGTTGGGTGGCACCAATTCTCCTTATCAGTTTGCCCGCAGCGACTGGTTCGTTCATTTTAATTCCTATTGCAGAGAGTTTATACGGACCGGAATAATTCCCTGTGATATGCATGAAATAATGGCCCTTTGCGCTCCGCGACCGTTTTTTAATTATTCTGCCCGAAAAGATGCTGTTTATTCGCATTCATCCAACGACAAACCGGATTTTGAAAGTTGGTGGAAAACGGTCGACAGCGTATTAAACCAGGTGGGAGAGGTTTATGATATTCTGGGGGCATCAGCTAATTTCGTTCGGGCAGAAACCAACGGAGGGCATGATTTTCCGGCAGATATAAGGAAGCAGGCATATGCATGGCTCAATAAACATTTGAGAATGGAACAGTAATAAAAAAGTGTCCCTAGGAATTTAATTTTGATTTTGCCCTGATCTCAGGTTGTATATTAAACTCTTCTGACTCCCGAAGTGTCTTTCAGACCTTCAGGTGTCTAAAATTCTATAAAAAGAATGTGATCAGCTATTGAATATTGTTGTATACTATTTCAATCTTTTATTTTTTTACATCGTCGATTAGAAGTTTTCGTTTATCCAAATCTTCGATAATGAAATTGACGAAATTTTCTGCAGCTATTTTTTTTAGTTTTAAACGGGCAAAATAAGTTACTGTATCAGCTATCCCATTGTGCAGATTTCCAGTTATATTTCTTTTAAACCATCCTTTTTTTCTTATTTTTTTAACGATTTCATTTTTCTTTTTTTCTTTATTGGGGGTACTTTCATTCGTAATGTATTTAAATACAGTATTAAAACGATTTTCGAATTTATTTTCCAAAGACATGATGTAACTCAATTTAACTGAAGGAAAATCAACTACTTCTTCAGGATCAGGTTTTTTTACCTCATATGATGAAGTTTGTTTATTTTCTGAGATTCGTATATCCGGAATTATTGGAAAAAAATTCTGGTTATCTTCACCTTCTATCAGAAAAGTGTCTTTTATATTTTTATATCCAAATTCAATAATGGGATTTTTTGCATTGGCAGGAACACTAAAATATTTTTGAATAAAACGCTGAGCATTTCTTCTCCCCAGCAAAAAATCATGTATTCTGAACTCTTTATTAAAAAAACCGGAGAAACCGCTCAGTCCGCCACATGCAAGTGAGTATTCGCATATCTCGTTAGTATTGGGATCTCTTCTTATGGGAATAACCATAAACCGGGTATAATTATCTTCATCATAAGCTTTTTCAAGTTCTTCGCCTTTGAACATTAATTGTTGACGCATTGACTTTAAGATTGCCGGGATAGAATGTTTTAATGCTTCCTGTGGCGTATATTGGTCTTCAGTTTTTGTCTCATAATTTGGAAAAGGATCAATCATGATAACAGTGGTATCAAATTTTGAGGCGCTTTTTTCCATTGGAGTGACATTTTCTGATTGACTCATCCTTCTTCTATCCAGAACTTTATCCGTGATTCCGAAAGGTTCATTGTCAATTAATCCTCCATCAACGGTTACACAAGTATATTTGGGTTCATGATCTTCAAGAATACTATCATTCCCAATGTTCAGGTAGGGTTGTGTATTTATATATTCCTGATTTCTGCAGATTTGCCTTGGTGCCAGGCCAACAGGAAATGCACCTGTTGCCATAGCGGCCTGTTTAAGAATATCACGATTCCCTTCATCTGAAGAATTAAAATGAATTGGGATTCTTCCGTCATTATTGAATGTGTTATTCTCATTTAATTGAAAATGGGCGATATCCATATGACGGAGCATGCGGTGTTCAGTTTCACCCAGTGCTGTTCTAAATCTAATTTTGTAGTTTAATCCTCTCAGGTTCGTTAAGGTTGTAATAATTTCCAAATTATCTGCAATATAATCCCTTTTACAATTCGGATTCTTTCTGAAATTGTCAATGGTATTACCAGCCAGCGTTTCAATAAAAGTGGAATTAAAAATAGACTTAACTTCATTTGATGCACTTTGTAAAATATCTCCATCATCCAACATTTGGCTCATCATATCTGTGTCATCAGTTTCTGTCATATTTACCCAGGCATTGAATAGTGGATTCTCTTTTGATACCGGTTTCTTAGTATTTGTATTATTAATGTGTGGAAATTCATCCTGGATAGCACCAGCTGTTATTGCTGCTGTCATGCCACCTGCAGAAGCACCTGTCAGTACTTCAATGATAACATCATGTTTTGGAACTCCTGGTAAATCTAATTTTTTGGCCTTATCCCAGTGTTCCAGACTTTCCAGCAAATAATCGATAACTCCTGCTGTATATGCACCGGCGGATACAGCTCCTGCCATGCATATGCCAATACGAAACGTGTTTTTGTTTTTCATGATATAATGAGTTTTAATTATGGAATAGAGATTGGATTTTTTTAATTTTAATGGTTACTTTTAGTTAAAACATCAATCCAGCAAAAAGAACTTGTAAGAGCTGCTATTAAAGCAATTTACGGAACATTTATGAAAATTAGTAAATTTTATTGATTTAGACAATAGCTTTTAACCAAAACACCTGGCTTATTTTCTGCTTGTTTAAACGCTTTTGTGTTTTGGAGACTAAGAAAGGTAAATCTAATTTTATGAATTTTATTCATTTTTTTAGTTAAGAATGAACAATTTAATCTCCAAAAATATTAAGGATAATGTGGTCCTTAATAGCTTTGATTGAAAGATGATGAATTTCGAATTGTTAGCGGTAATCTTTGTCAAGTTGTCGGGGGATAATCCCTGGTCAGCAATATTAAGATCATGAAAAAGCGGCATTATTCAATTAGTATTGTTGTTGCACTGCTGATTCTCCCAGGCGGTTTAAATTCAAAATATACTGTTCCTCTTATACTCCAACATAATACGCAGCATATGAAAACTACCTCAACCATGCAAAAGGCAATATCGAAAGACGGTACTGCAATAGGTTATTTCAAGAACGGTGAGGGTCCCTCCCTGCTTTTGGTACATGGTACTACCGCAGATCACAGCCGTTGGGCGCCAATCTCCCCGCGTTTTGAACAGCGTTTTACCGTTTACACCATGGACAGGCGTGGCCGTGGGGAAAGCGGCGATTCGCCCCGATATGACATTATGCGGGAGGCAGAAGATGTCGCTGCAGTAATAGAAGCCATTGGTGGGCCGGTCTTCCTGCTCGGCCATTCCTACGGCGGTATATGCTGTTTGGAGGCTTCTTTGTTAACCGACAAGGTGAACCGGCTGATTCTTTATGAGCCACCCATTCCTAACGGCATTCCCCAGTATCCGGCAACAGTTCCCGACAGGATTCAAAGTTTGATTGACAGCAACAGGCAGGAAGAAGGCCTGGAAGTGTTTTTTCGGGAAGTTGTAAGAATGCCTGAATATGAATTAATGAAATACCGGCAGCTTCCAGTGTGGAAGAAACGGATTCAGCTTGCACATACCATCCCAAGAGAAATGAAGCTTGACCGGACCTATAGTTTTGATGCAGCAAAGTTCGCCGGACTTCAGGTACCAACATTGCTTCTGCTTGGTGGCGATAGTCCTCTGTTATTTCAGCAGGCCACTGAGCTGGTTGATTCAGTGCTTGCCAACAGCCGGTTGGTTGTTCTTTCTGGTCAGCAACATATCGCTATGGATACAAATCCTGACTTGTTCGTGAGCGAAGTATTAAACTTTCTTTGGGAATAACCTTACTGTTAAGTAATGCTTCATTCTGTTCCGGTTGCGCCCGAGGACTATCCCAATGTTTATGCCGGGTATGACGGTAAAGGGATTGATACTGCTTTTTTAAAACAACACCATCTTGATTTTAAGGAAAATGCCTATAGTTTTTTCCTTACTTTGGTGGAATTTGGTGATTTGGCGTTTTGTTGGAAATAAAATCAGGATTATCGTTCCGGGTTTTTAATTTTGGCAATCTAAAAAAGAGGCAGTAAAAAATATGAACTGGATAATATTAATCGTTGCAGGATTGTTTGAAGTAACCTTTGCTTTTTGTCTGGGTAAGGCAAAGGTAACTACAGGGAA
>JBEPWX010000312.1:0-4715 GCA_041642235.1 Mariniphaga sp. | reverse complement strand
GGATTGCCTCGCAGGTAAACGATAACCAGATTCAGTTTTCACTTGATGAGCCAGCCCACCTGAGTGTGGAAATCAACAAAAACATAAAGCGGCCCCTGTTTATTTTTGCAAATCCCCTTGAAACCGACATCCCCGATTGCAACGATCCCAATGTTCTGTTTTTCGAACAGGGCAAGGTTCACACACCGGGTACCGTCAATATAAAAGACAATCAGACAGTGTACATCGAAGGTGGCGCGATCGTCAGAGGAACCTTCATGACCGACCAGGGACAAAATATTAAAATAAAAGGGCGCGGTATAATCGATAACAGCCGCTACAGCAGGAGGGAAATACGGCCAATTGAAATTAATCAATGTGAGGATGTATTTATTGAAGGTATAATTATCAATGAAAGCAGGCACTGGACCTTGGGGTTGTTTGCCTCTAAAAATGTAGAAATTCAGAATCTGAAAATTGTTTCGGATAATGATAATGATGATGGAATTGATGTGGTGGGTAGTCAAAATGTTGTTGTCGATAACTGCTTTATACGAACTAAAGACGATTGCATCGCCATTAAGGCAGGGATAAATTACTACACTGACTTTTTCAGCGGCGGTGATGTCGATAACGTAACGGTACAGAATTCCGTTATTTGGAATGGGACTTGGGGAAATGGCCTTGAAATTGGTTTTGAAACTCGGGCCGATACAATGAAAAACATCATTTTCAGAAACATTGATATTATTCATGTAGAGCGCGGCGGTACATTTACCATCCATAACGGTGACAGGGCAGTGGTGAAAAATGTTCTCTATGATGATATTCGTGTGGAGGATTCAAGGGGTACACTCATCGATTTTGAAATCCTCGAATCAAGATACTCAAAAGATACAAAGAGGGGATACATTGAAAATGTGCATTTCAGGGATATTACAGTTAATGGAGAAGTATTTCCCCCTTCGCAGATTCACGGATTCAATGAAAAGCATAACATCAAAAACATAACACTCGAAGATATTATAGTGCATGGAAATCACATAGACAGCTTTTCTGAAGGGAAAATATCTTTTCGGCATGTCGAAGCTATCCGTTTTAAATAACCGCAGGTTTTATTAATTATATTTTTCTGTGAGTTAAGACTTACCGTTCGAAAGAAGGAACACCGGTGTTTCTGTGACGGAATTCCTGAAGCCTCAGAGATACATTATTCTGACAGTATCTGTTCCATTATAAATTCAGTTCAAACTCAATTACAATTCAATGTAAATTCAATTATAATTGAATTTACATTAAATTTATATTGAATATATATTGAGTTTACATTGAATTTAATCTGGTTTAGATCTTTAGAAAATGGGTATCGCCTGCATTCACGACGAGTTAAATGTGTTGTATAGCCTCCCGAAATTTTCCATTGATACGATAAGTAAGGATTGAGATTGAACAGGTACCCTAAGCAGTTTAATAGGTTGAAGGTTGTAATCTAATAACATTGCAGGGTATTTTTAACCAAAATTTTAAGAAATGGATTTTATAGTGTTTGTTCTGAAGAGTATAGAGCACTGCAACTGGTGTTGTCCGTTTATAAACAAAAAGAGGCTGTCCTTTTAGGCAACCTCTTTTTGAAAGTCTTTTTTTTAATAAAGACCCTCAACTGAAAGGTATCTTTCACCATGGTCATAAGAAAAGGTAAGAATACGTGATCCGGAGGGCAGTTCTTTAATCTTTTTTGCTACTGCTGCAAAAGAAGCTCCCGATGAAATACCAACAAACAAACCTTCCATTTTTGCTGCTTTCCGTGCATATTCAAATGCCTCCTCCTGATTAACAGGTATGGTACCATCGAGCAATTCCGTAATCAGATTGTCGGGAATGAATCCGGCACCAATTCCCTGTATTTTGTGGGGGCCTGGTTCTCCTCCACCGATTACAGGGCTTTCAGCCGGTTCTACTGCAAAGACCTTTAGTTTGGGGAACTCTTTTTTTAACACTTCTGCCACACCACTAATGTGGCCTCCGGTACCTACTCCGGTAATCAGGTAATCAATTCCTTCCGGAAAATCATTTACAATTTCCATAGCGGTTTTCTCACGATGGGCTGCAATGTTTGCAGGGTTGGAGAATTGAAGTGGAATCCATGAATTGGGAATTTCTGCTGACAGCTCTTCAGCTTTTGCAATGGAACCTTTCATTCCTTTTTCACGGGGTGTCAGAACAAGTTCTGCTCCCAGGGCTATTAGCACCTGACGACGTTCAATAGTCATTGATTCGGGCATGGTAAGTATTAGTCTGTAATTTTTTACTGCAGCTACTAATGCCAATCCTATTCCTGTATTTCCCGAAGTTGGTTCAATGATTACAGAACCCTCATTCAGTATGCCCCGATCTTCAGCATCTTCAACCATCGACAGTGCAATACGATCTTTTATGCTACCGCCCGGATTTGCTTTCTCCATTTTTACCCAAACTTCATAATCTGACGGGTAAAGCCGGTTTATCTTAATGTGTGGTGTATTTCCAATTGTTTCAAGAATGTTTCTAACTTTCATAATAAGTATAGTTTATAATTTTAGACAAAATGACTTTCCTTTTTTTTTCGGAAAGAACCAATTTAAATTAATGTCTTGAATAGGTTAACAAATTTATATCATACTGGTTGAAGGAATCTGCAAAAGCTTAACTAACAGAATAGAGATTTAAGCAATTGCCAATGCAATATAAGCAATTCTTGTTAAATAGGAATAAAATACCTGTTTAATGTATTTGAAATTAGCTCTTATAACGCAACCATTTTATTAATTCTACCAGGTTTACTTTTTTCCCATACATCAGGAGTCCTGTTTTGTAAATTTTTGCAGCGGCCCAAATTGCACCAATAGTTGCCAGCAACAGCAGGAACATCGATAAGAGCAATTCCCATACCGGCACACCATAGGGTATTCTTGCCAACATAGCTACCGGGGAGGTAAATGGAATGATAGAACCCCAGAAAGCAACAGGTCCTTCCGGATTACGGGCAATGGGAAATAGCAGCATGATGGAAAGGATGAGAGGGAAGGTGATGGGGAACACCATTTGCTGCGAATCTTCATCATTATCAACAGCAGCACCCACTGCCCCCATCAGGGAACTGTACATTAAATAACCACCCAGAAAATAAAATACAAAGGAAAATAAAATGAGCGGTAGGTTCAGATTGCCAATTAGGCCAAAGACATCGGCCACCTGACTGTCGCCTGTTTCTTGTACCATAGGAGGCATTTGCCTGCTTTCCATTAAACTCTGGCTCATTTGTTCAGATTCCTCCGGGGAGAAAAATGTAGTGGCTATCAACATAAAAAAGATTCCGATTAAAATCCAGATTGCGACCTGTGTCAGGCCTACAAGAGCAGTCCCGATAATTTTACCAGTCATTAACTGAAAAGGTTTGACCGAAGAAATTATTACTTCAACAATGCGGTTTTTCTTTTCCTCCATAACGCTGCGCATAACCATGGCACCATACATAAATACAAAGAAATAGATAATAAAACCCATGGCATAGCTGGCTATAAAAGCTATTTCAGATGAGCTTTCACGGGCTAATCCTTTATCGGAAATTTTTAAGGTATTGATCCTGATAGAAGTGCGTGAAGCCCTTAGTCTCTCGTCCAAATCTGGTATTCCTGTTTCAGCAAGTATTTTCTGACGCTTTTCACTTTCGAGATACCTGCTCAGTTTTTGTGATATTTGCTCAATGATTTCCACCGGCAGTTGTTTTTCAGATATCAGTTGTGCCTGGTTGGTGGAATAAATATGTGAGGGAATGTACAGCAAAGCATAAAAATAGCTCTGTTTCAGGTTATTTTTTAACCGATTGTATTCTTCTTCAGGTATGAAATGATATTTAGTGAAACCTTCCTGCTCCAGGTGTCCCAGGAAAATGGTCGATTCATCATACACAGCAATAGTTCTTTCCTGGCTATCATCCTGTACCGATAAGAATATCATAAGGGCAAACATTCCCACAAACAGCAGGGGAACCAGGATGGTAAGAATTATAAACGATTTCTTTTTTACCCTTTTTAAATATTCCTGGGTCAATATCAAAAATGTCTTATTCATAGTGTCCGCTTTCTTAAATATTATTTGATTCCTGAACTGCTTTTATAAATACATCATTCATTCCTGGAATGATCTCTCTGAACGATATGATTTCTGCTGCAGGTAGAATGGTTTGGATTAGCTCATTGGTTGTACCACCGTTTAAATATTGCACCCGCACCGTGTTTTCTCTTTCGCTTTCAGTATGGCTAACAACCTTAAACTGGTGCTTTACTAATTCTTCTACTTGTTCATAGTTTCCTTTATAGCTGATTTCGAATACATTCGATTTATATCTTTGGCGTATTTCATGGGTAGGCCCGTCCACAATCTTTATCGATTTGTTGATAAGTGCAATATGATCACACAGTTCTTCAACCGAACCCATATTATGCGTAGAGAAAATAATGGTTGCTCCATTTTGACGCAGTTCCAGGATTTCCTTTTTCAGCATGTTTGAATTTATTGGGTCGAATCCGCTAAATGGTTCGTCAAAAATCAGCAGCCTTGGTTTATGAACAACGGTGGTAACGAACTGCACTTTCTGCTGCATTCCTTTCGATAATTCTTCTACTTTTTTATTCCACCAGCCTTTCATTTCAAATTTTTCAAACCAACTCTTCAGGCTTTCAACAGCGTCATGCCTG
>JBEPWX010000311.1:0-4722 GCA_041642235.1 Mariniphaga sp. | reverse complement strand
AAAGTATTTCCTGAAGCTTATGGGGGATGAGCCAAATAAACATGATTTTATGAACATGGGACATGTGCAGTGGAGTCTTGGAAATCGGAGGGAAGCCCTGGATTATTATCAGAAATCCATCTCACAGGAAGGATTCTCCGAAGGCGAATTCCTTGAAGTGTTTGAAGAAGATTTACCTCATCTGCTGAAACAGGATATAGAAAATGAAGATGTTCCCATAATGCTCGACCAATTGCGGTATTTTATTGAGGAATGACTTTATTTAATTTCAGTTTCTCTTCAATCTGCAGCAGCACCTTACGGTCATTGTATTCAGTGCAGTGTCCGGTCATAGGTGAAAACAGAATTACCGCATCTGATTCTGGATTGCTGGTCTTCCGGAGCATGTTTTCAAAGGCCCGGAGCAAACATGTATGGAGCATTAGATTTTATGGATAGTTTACCACCGGAAAAAAAAGTAATGTTTTTAGACCGGTTCCGTGATTTAGCCGATCAGCTAAATCTCACTATCAAAGGTGTTTCCGATATTCTTCATTTGCGAAACATTGATAAACCTGCTGCATCAACGATAAATTTGAATGAATGTTTGGATAAAATTCTGCTGGAATTCAACAACCAATTAAATCAGGTTACAATAAAACGGAATTTTGAAAAACCAGATATAATGTATGTTGAGTTGTATCTTTACAGCATCATTAAAAACCTGGTCAGCAACTCAATAAAATATTGTCGGGAAAATATACCCCTGTATATCGAGATTTCAACCCAATTGCAACACGATTATACCTTGTTGTCCATCAGTGATAATGGAATGGGTATTGATTTGAAAAAGTATAGGGATAAACTATTCTCTCCTTTTCATCGTCTAAATACAAAAAAAACGAAAGGAACGGGAATCGGATTGTACATGATTAAAAATATCGTTGAACAAAGCGGAGGATATATAGAAGTAGAAAGTACTCCCGGAGAGGGAACAATTTTCTATTGCTACCTGAAAGAATATTAAATGGATGTGGTTATCCGGGCAACGAATGAAGAGGAAGCAGTTAATCACTTTAGAGTAAAAAATAATATTTCATTAGTATTCATGGATATTCAGATGCCTGTTATGGATGGTTAACTGCAACAGAATAAATAAAGAAAATAAATAAGAAAATACCTATCGTTATTCAAACATCCCTTACTCTGGATTAAGAAAAAGAAAAGGCTTTCGAATCGGGATGTAATTATTTATTTCAGAATATTTAACTATGGAATCTTAAATTCCTAAAGTTGAAAAATATGTTTATTTCTAGATTCCTTCAAAATCTGGTGATTGTGGGGGGTGTGGTGAGCTGGAATACCAGCAGTTCCTGTCGATGGCAGCAAATGAAGAGGCTATCCGGAGAAACGGCTGTTATTAAAAAGAAGGGCCCAGCGCCCTTTTTTGATCGATGGTAATGCTTATTAGGATTTGGCTGGTAACTAAGGAACTAAAATAAAGGATGATTTCGTTTGAAATCATCCTTTATTTAACAAGCTAAATTTAAGGTCTGTCACGGTTTACAATAGCACTTATTAATAATAGTATCCACAAACAGGTTTTTACCCTACCATTAATATACTATTTTATGCTTCCAGCTGATAATTAATGGAAATAGTTTACTGTTGAAGTAATTGTATTATGAGAGGGACCCTATCTTTATTTGGTCGATATGAAAAATTATTTGCTTTTGAAAATATGTTTAATATACTTGTAAAGATGCGATTTGGAGAAAGAATTATTATTCACCTGCTTCACCCGAAGAAAAGCACCTGGGGGGAATTGGGCGCTGTATATATAAACGACCCCCAATATTTTGCTGACGTACCAGTGGCTGCCAGGGAATTCTACATAGATGGGTACCAGCCGGCGCAAAAGTGGCTGGAAGATAGGAAGGGGCGAACGCTGAATTATGAGGATATCCGGCATTACCAGAAGATAATTGTGGCATTGTCGGAGACGGAAAGGTTGATGAAGGAGGTGGATAAAGTGGAAATCGAATAAAAAATGAAAGTATTTTTTAGTAACCATAAAACTACCCACTCATAATAGATAACTGATACTTATTAACATGATTTGTTAGTAGCTTTTTTTGCCTGCTAAAATGCATTTATTTAACTTGTGCTATTTTATTATAGAAGGTTGTATTATTATGAAGTACATTCTGGTAGCGGAAGATAATGATTTTAATTATTTTTTAATTGAAACTTTATTATTAATAGGAAAAAAGTATGTTGTTGTTCGAGCTGAGAATGGAAAGGAGGCAGTTAACTATTTTAAAACCCAAAATAACATTTCATTAGTATTAATGGATATTCAAATGCCGGTTATGGATGGTTTAACTGCAACAGAAGAAATAAGGAAAATAAATAAAAAAATACCTATTGTTATCCAAACATCTTTTGCCTTTGATAATGTAAAGAAGAAGGCATTTGAATCGGGATGCACTGATTTTGTTTCAAAGCCTCTTACACTTGATTTGCTTCCAAAAATAGAAAAATATGTTGTCTGAATTCACTCAAAAAATTCCAGGCCAAAGGTATTGGTCCGCTTTGCAAAACGGTCAAGGGTAGTACGGAGTGATCATTGGCAGTTTTTCTTTTGTGGTTTCGCCCTCGCCCTTATTCGCAACAGCTTAATGGTGTTAGCGCCGTAATTTTTTTCGTTTAACAGAGTGCCAGATGCCAAAATAAATATTCAGAGCAGGAGTGAGAAAGAATGACAACAACTGCAAAAAATGAGTAGGTAAACGGCCAGAGTAAAGAGGCTAAGATGTTACTTAAAAAACGGGAGACTTCCGGAACTAAAAGGTAGAGAATGCCATCCTTACGCTGGAAAAAAGGATCCAAAAAGTGGAGAAGCTGAATGAAGCCAAGAAGAACCTGACCGGGTTTAAACTGGAAAACGATGGGCTGAGCTCGACCATCACGCTGCGGAATGCTGCCGGCAGGGAGTTTAAAACCAATCATAACCTGGTGGTGACAACCGTGCTGGATACACTGCAGAAGGTGATGTATGAGAGGATTGCAGAGGTGGTGGAGCAGATTAATTTTGATTTATAGGAAAGAGGAGCGGTGGCTACTTTTCTTTTTGGTCGTTATGATACAGCTTTAACAGGATAATAAATTTTTTGAAAATTTACTGTTATGACTTTTTATTTATGTAAAAAAGATATATTTGTATTTAATAATAAAACGACAAATGAATAATTCGCTCTTCAATATGAACTCCATGGATATGTGTATGCATATGCATATGTTGGTCAGACATGTGAGGAGTGATTCTATGGATTAAAAGGAAAATTTTTAATACGCGAATAATTACAGCTCTTCACCATGTGAAGGGCTTTTTTTTTACCTTAAAATTTAAAGTTATGTCAGATTTAACAATTTCAATTGAAGGAACAGCAGAAACTGCTGCACGTTTTTCGGCAAATGCCCGTCAGTTTAATGTAGTGATAGATGAACCGCCACATCTGGGAGGAGAAGATTTAGCAGCAAATCCTGTGGAGTACCTTCTGGCAAGTTATGCCGGCTGTATAAATGTAGTTGCACATCTAACTGCGCGGGAATTAGGAATAAATGTAGAGAAGCTTAAAATAGCCGTTGGGGGAAATATTAATCCTGCCCGGCTGTTTGGGGAATCAGAGGAAGAAAGGGCGGGATTTAAACAAATTAATGTTCAGTTTTCGCCAGTAACAGATGCTTCACCTGAACTAATTGCAAAGTATATAAAAATCATTCAAAACAGGTGCCCTGTAAATGATAACCTCGCATTACCGACACCATTAACTTTCAATTATATTCCAAAAGAAGTACCGGTCACCAACTAGTTTTCAGATAAAGGATCTGTCAACAGCAGGTCCTTTATTTTTTATTGGGAGAGTAATGTCTTTTTTTGAAATGGAAGTATCCTTTGGAATGGGAAGTTGGAGTCCGCCAAACCAATTATTTTTACCAATTGGGTCTCAGAAATTAATACTGGAACAGGACACCCAATTGATACATCGTTTAGCAGGTATGTCGGAATTAATGCAGTCATTGCTCCACATCCTTTAGGAGCACATAATTGGCATCCCATGGCTTATAATCCAATACTCGGACTGGTTTATATCCCAGCTCAGGAAAGTTCTAATGTATATGGAAAGGTAAAGGACTGGGAGTTTTTTGATGATGGTAAGTCATGGAATACTGGTACTGGCTATAATCCGGATAATCCCGATTACAGAGATTCGTTGGCAAATCAATGGAATTGAAGATTGATTGTATGAGATCCCATTAAACAAGAAGAGATCCAATAGCAGCACGTTACTGCTTAAAAAAAAGGAAGAGCATAAAACGCTCTCCCTTTTTTACTACCTTTTCTAACAACCCGGTGGACATTTTCCGGTATAATTTTCCTGTCAATTTTCGGCCGATTTCCAAACCTTTTTTAAGGATAATTTTTCCCGGTTTATATTTACTGTCCCTTTACTGTCCCTTTTTTTTCTATTAAACTGGTTGTTATTCCCTTACAAGGATTGGTGGGGAGAGGAGGATTCGAACCTCCGAAGGCATTGCCAACAGATTTACAGTCTGCCCCGTTTGACCGCTTCGGTATCTCCCCGGATTATGATTGAGCCGGATGTCAGATTCGAACTGACGACCCCGAGATTACAAATCACGTGCTCTGGCCAACTGAGCTAATCCGGCCTAAAAATA
>JBEPWX010000310.1:0-4725 GCA_041642235.1 Mariniphaga sp. | reverse complement strand
AAAATTTGTTGAACTCAGGCCTAAAGAAGCATCCGCTCATATTGCTCTGGGAGATATCTATCGGGTATATCTCGATATGGAAAACGCAAAGAAGGCTTATTCACAAGCAATTGAGATTGAGCCGCAAAATGCTGTAGCGCTGTCAAAAAGAGGATATATTCATACTTATATGGGAAGGTATGAAAAAGCACGTGCCGATTTTAAAAAGGCATCTGCATTGAACAGCCAATTGCAGCATTATTCACAGTCGTATGCAGGAATTTATTCCTATTTGTTTTATGCCAACCGGAGAGTGCCATATAATGAAATTGCAGTAACCGGTAATACATCTAATACAGTCAGAGAGTTGCCACTAAATGGCAATTCCGATAACTGTCATTTTTGCCGCACTTTTATTTCAATGTCCCATGGTTTTATTGTATCCCCTGAGCAATCTTTAAGTGCTTGCCTTTGCTTACAAAAAGAACTTAATATGGAATCAAGAGTACCTGATGAAAATACCATTGAAGCCAACATTGCTTTTGTTGAGGGGATGCGTGCAATTCTGAATGGAGATTACGATAAAGCCAAAAATGCAATAAAAGAATATGGAGCTTTAACCACCTCTGATATGAAATCCAGAAATAATGAGGCCTATAGTTTTCTGACAGGAATGATGCACTACAGGCAGGGTAATTATTACAAAGCACTTATCAGCTTTAAAAAATCCGATACTGACAATATTTTTGTGAAATACAATATGGGATTGGTTTACGACAAACTTGGCAAATTTCAGGAAGCAAAAAAAATGTTTACGGTAGTCTCTGATTGCAATTTTGCAAATGCCGGCAGCACCCGTATGGTCAATTTTTCAAATGAGTGGTTAAAATTATTTGAAGTTGCCTATCTTACTCAAAAATGAAAATTTTTATAATATTTGTTGAGAAGAGAATATAATAATAATTGCATCCAGAGGAAAGAATCTTAAGCCCGCCTTACTTAATTGCTCCGATTCTTTCCTCTGATTTTTTTCTCTTATTTATGATGATGGAGAGGGAGAATTCTGCAACTGGATGCCGGTTAAACAGATGTTGTTATTTGCATAGTAAGAGGAGTATGGCCTGGGACAATGTTGCATGGTTATACTTTGGCAGACCTTCATCCTACAGTGGGCAAATGACAGTCATTTCAAAAATAGGAGGAGTGTGTTTTTTCTGATTCTTGATGTAACATTTTTCCATGTCAATATTTTGAGCCCCTCCACCCCCAGGCTTACATTTCACATTACTCAAATACATACTTAAATATCTTTAATTCTATAAAGCTTAAATCAATCTTTTTAAGTAACTTGTTAATTGAAAAAAATGAGGTAAGATTACCATGAGCGGTTCATCCTTCAATGCACAGGAATTTTTGGAAAGGCTTACTGAAATTACAAAAGCCAATCTCACCAATTCACAGTTTGGCGTTTCTGAACTGGCGCGTGAAATGGGGATGAGCCGTTCCAACCTCCACCTCAAAGTAAAAAAATTAACAAAAATCTCTGCGAGCCAGTTTATCAACCAGGTCAGGTTAGAAAAAGCAATGGAACTTTTGAAACAAGGATCATTAACCATTTCGGAAACTGCCTTTGATTGTGGATTCCAGAGTGTATCTTATTTTTCAACTTGTTTTCATAATTCTTATGGCTATCCACCAGGAAAAGTGGGAAACCGGGCCGAACCTGAAAATATGACTGAATTGGCCTTTGCAAAAAATCAAAAGAAAAAGAAATGGCTTACTTCAGCATCGGTGATTTTGCTGTTTGTACTCATGCTCTTGTCTGTAGCTCAAATCCGTCACCTGCGACCGTTTCAAAATTCAGCCAAAGAACCTGCTGTAAAAAATATAGCCGTTTTGCCTATGCATTTTGAAGGTTCCGACTCAATGAAACTTATTGCAGGCGGTTTCCGCGAATCGCTTCTCAACAGCTTGATGGAAATCGAAAATTTAAGAATCAGGTCCGAAACCTCTGTGGAACAATACAGAGAAAACATAAAACCATTAAAAGAAATTGCCGGTGAATTGAATGTAGATTATATCATCGAGATGAAGGGATTTCAAATAGGAAATGAACCATGGCTTCAGGTAAATCTTGCCGATGCAGTTTCCGATTCTTACCTGCTGAGAAAATCTTATTCTATGGATATTTATGAAAAAAATTTCCTCAACCTGCAAAGCCACATTGCCCGCGAAGTATTCAAAAATACCCAAACCAATATTTCAACCCGGGAAAAAGAAATACTGGATGAGCAGATGACTGAATCTCCGGCAGCCCTTAACTTTTACCTGCAGGGGTTGCAGCATCTGGCACTAAACAGACAGATGGAAATCTTCAGACATTGGAATGAATCAATTAAAGAAGTCTTTAAGGCAAAAGAAAAATTTAAGAAAGCAATCAACCTGGATTCAAATTTTACTGCAGCATATGTACAACTTGGACATATTTATACGGATAAATTACATCACTTTACACGTGATAAGGATTTAAAATATGCTTTCCTGGATTCAGGTTTGGTTTTAGCCGAAAAAGCTCTTTTTCTGTATGAACAGGAACCAAAGGATAGAAATTATCATTGGGCACTGGGATTAAAAGGTAACTATTATTATCATAAAGGTGATATTGAACGATTCAAAACAATTTATGAGCAGAAAAAAAAACTCCCTGTAAAAAAGGACAAAGCATATTTTCAAGGTTTATTTTATGATGAAGAAAAATACGAAAATTTTTATGGGGTTATTGAAAATTTCTATAGCTATCTTGAAAAAGTGGAAGAAAATGAAGTCATTCGCCCGCAATTATACACTCTCACTTATCGTACTCTTATTTTCACAGGGTTCCCTGATGTGGCAGAAAAATATATGAGGGAATGCCTGACCAGCACAGATGACACGTTGGAATTTTACAGCCGGTTAAGTTATGGATCTTTATGCACAGGAAATTTTGAGGAATGTATCAGATATGGCAATTTAATCCTTGAACAGGATTCTTCATTCCGATCAGTTTATCTAATCAAGAGATACATGTTCTACGGCTATATATTATTAAAAGATTACGTCAGTGCACTTAAATATGCAAGGCACCTGGAGCGATGGGACAGAGATCGTGAATTAATTGGTTTTATTTACTCCATGTCAGGTAATAAACAAAAAGGACTGGAGCATTATTCCAAAGCCATTGTCAAATATAAGGAAGATATTGATTTGCGATCGCTGGCGGCAGCAAAATACGAATCACATTTGTTCCTTAGCTGGACTTATTCTGCCATGGATGAAAAGAAAAAAGCACTAAAATATCTGAAGAAAGTTAACAACCGCTCTACCATTCCATTGTGGATGATTATATATATGGAGAATTGGCCACTTTTCGACAACATTCGCAACGAACCTGAATTTCAAAAACTGAAAAAGGAATTTGAAAAAAAATACCAAAAAGAACACAATCGTGTTGCCAGACTGCTGAGGGAAAAGGGAGAAATCCCTTTTGCATCTGCCTCAAATTAGCACTCAAATATCCTCTGAAGTACATTCGCAACATACAATCATGCAAAATTTTAGCTTATATCAGGTGAAATCGAATAACTCCCCTTCCCCCTTCAACACATTTCTCAACATAAGTTAATGCCTTTCAACATAAATTAAACTCCCTTCTTTAAACTTTAAAACCATTTCAACATAGTTGGTTGGTTCTTCAACATCATTTGCCGGAAATTTACATTATCGATTTAGTGATAAAATAGATTTTAAAACTTTTAAAAATTGAAATCATGAAAACAAGTGTATTTATTTTAGCAGGCATGATGGTAGCAGTTATCGCAACCGGCCAAAACCAGGAGTTAAAAAAAATCAAAATAACTCAACCAGCATTTATGGGTGAATATCCCAACTCGATTAATGCACACATTCAGAAAAAGGCTGAATATCCTGCGACAGAATTGAAATGGGGAGTACAGGGAACGGTTGTGGCAGGTTTTGTAATTACCCCGACAGGAGAACTCAAAAACATTGAGATTGTTAACAGCGTGTCCGATGCAATCGATAATGAAGTAATCCAGGTGCTGAAAAGTACCAATGGAAAGTGGAGACCGGGAGTTGTTAATGGAGAAGCCGTTGCAATGCCAAATGAAGTCTCGGTGGTATTCAAACTTTATCAGGAGGATAATTTTATTGAAATAGCAAAAAATTACTTACAAAAAGGGGTTAATGCATTTTTTGTAAAAGACAATCCTGAAAAAGCATTAAAATATTTTAACCAGGGCATCAACTTCCTGCCGAATGATGAAGCCATGCTGGCAGTCCGTGGATTATGTAAATTTAAACTGGGGGATGAAACCGGTGCAAACCGCGACTGGAACAGGTCGAAGTACCTGGCAAAAAAGAACGGTACAAGTTCTGAAATAGACAATCTGGCAAAAATACCGGACAATTCACAGGAATATGATGAAATGCTCCGTGCACTGATAAAATAAAAACAGACAGAAGTTTAAATGTCAAAATTGTTATAAAATTTGAATAGTCATCTGTATTAAAACGGATGACTATTTTTGTAAGGGTACGACTCTTGTTAAAATGGGCACCAGGGTGCAAAAAAAGAAACCGGATTACAAACCTAAAAATAAACTTATAATATCATTTGTACCGGTTCGTTCTTCATAAGACATTCTTCATAAGTACCTTCAATTTTAAACCCAAGCTTTTTATATAATC